>CACXJZ010000025.1 GCA_902768105.1 uncultured Prevotellaceae bacterium | reverse complement strand
TATGATTAGAAAAGTACAGTTTGAGAGTCAGGAGCGCCGTATCAACCAGGTTCTTGCTGCTCTGAAGGAGAATGGCATCAACAGTATTGAAGAGGCCAACGAGATTTGTGACAAGGCAGGCGTTGATCCCTACCAGATGTGTGAGGACACCCAGCGTATCTGCTTCGAGAATGCTAAGTGGGCATACGTCTGCGGTGCCGCCATCGCCATCAAGAAGGGCGTGAAGACTGCTGCTGACGCTGCCGAGGCTATCGGTATCGGTCTGCAGTCGTTCTGCATCCCCGGTTCTGTAGCTGATGACCGTAAGGTAGGTCTGGGTCATGGTAACCTGGCTGCCCGTCTGCTCCGCGAGGAGACCGAGTGCTTTGCCTTCCTGGCAGGTCACGAGAGCTTCGCAGCTGCCGAGGGTGCCATCAAGATTGCCGAGATGGCCAACAAGGTACGCCAGAAGCCTCTGCGCGTCATCCTGAACGGTCTTGGCAAGGACGCTGCCCAGATTATCAGCCGCATCAACGGCTTCACCTATGTCCAGACACAGTTTGACTACTACACCTCTGAGCTGAAGATTGTCAAGGAGATTCCCTATGGCAACAACCCCAGCCGCCTGAAGGTGAAGTGCTACGGTGCCGACGACGTTCGCGAGGGCGTGGCTATCCTGTGGCACGAGAACGTGGATGTCAGCATCACGGGTAACTCTACCAACCCCACCCGCTTCCAGCACCCCGTTGCTGGTACATACAAGAAGGAGCGCGTGCTCGCCGGCAAGCCTTACTTCTCAGTAGCTTCTGGTGGTGGTACGGGTCGTACGCTGCACCCCGACAACATGGCTGCAGGTCCCGCTTCTTACGGTATGACCGACACGCTGGGCCGCATGCACAGTGACGCTCAGTTCGCTGGTAGCTCTTCTGTTCCCGCTCACGTGGAGATGATGGGCTTCCTGGGTATTGGTAACAACCCGATGGTAGGTGCTACGGTTGCCATCGCCGTTGCTATCGACCTCGCTCTGAACAAGAAGTAAACGAACACGAGCAATGCTAATAAAAAACCGGCGGTCTTGCGAGACCGTCGGTTTTCTTGTTGTATGTAACAGAGGGTTACTTTGCGTAAGTGATAATCAGCGTCTTCATACGCAATTGACTGGCTGCACCTGTCGTCGAAGAAGCATTTGCTACTGTAGCAGTAGAAGCATTGGGGCCTGTAAACTTTAAGCTCGTGCCATCAATCGTCATCTTTGTGCTATTGACAGTGATATCTCCACTAGCATTGTACAATGTACCATTATACTCGTCACAGACAATTTCAATAGAAACAATCTTCTTACTGCCAGCATTGATAACCATCGTATTCTGTGGGTACATACGCAGAGCAGTACCAGTATTATAATATGCAGGGGCGTTCTTATTTCCACCATCACTAAAGGTCAGGGTTGTGCCATCACTAAGTGTCAGTGTACTTGGCTTCTCCTGATTACCAAGTCCTAAGTCAGCAGTAACAACGGTTATACTGCTACCGGCTTCCGCACCGCCGCCAGGCTCGCTGCCGCCACCTGGCTCATCGCCACCGCCACCGCCTTGGCCTTTGACGAGGCTTACAAGGTAGTTGCCCTTGTTGATTTCAGGCGTAACTGCACCGGAGTTGTTAACGTACTTGTAGAGCTTACCATAGACAATTACCTCATCACCGGGCTCGAGGTCGCCAGGACCACTGAACTTGGCTCCGTTGAGGCCATCACCGCTATAGACGGTAATGGTGCTATTCTCGGTACCATCATCTGAGATGAGGTAGTTCAGGTTGCCATACTTTTCGAAGTTGGTCTGATTGGTAGTAACCTTCACCACCTTACCCTTGACATATGCGAATTTCTCACTCTCGGCCTTGTCAGCCAATGCATTGATCAGTTCCAATGCCTGGGCTACATTCAGAGGTGAATCCTTCGTGCCAAGCGTCTCTCCTGAAGGCGTGTCACCACCACCGCCAGAGCCTTTGACGAGGCTTACGAGGTAGTTGCCCTTGTTGATCTCAGGCGTTACGGCACCTGTATTCTTGTTCACATACTTGTAGAGCTTACCATAGATGACCACCTCGTCACCCTGGGCAAGGTCGTTGATGCTGGTGAACTTTGCACCGTCGAGTCCATCACCGCTATAGACGGTTATTTCCTTACCGTTTTCTGTGCCGTCAACAGAGATGAGGTAGTTCAGGTTGCCATACTTCTCGAAGTTAGCCTGGTTGGTGGTCACCTTCACCACCTTACCCTTTACGTATGCGAACTGTGAGCTCTCGCCACCGTCGGCCAGCTTGTTGATCTCAGCCAGTGCCTGATCAATGGTCAACGGATTATCCTTCGTGCCAAGCGTCTCGCCGCTGGGCTCAGTACCGCCACCCTGTCCGTTGATAGACAGAATCTTGCTGCCCTGAGTAAACTCAGGCGTGGAGCCCTTGAAGTTCACGAGGCCGCCAGAAACGACTACAAAGTCACCTTGCTTGATGATGGTAGCGTCTTTGGCGTTGAACTTCTGACCATTCAGTCCGTAGCCACGATAAACCTCCAGCTTGTTGGACTTACCGTCCTTGTCGTCAGAGATGTAATAGGTAGCATTGCCATAAGTGCCTTCGGTGTCAATCTCTTCAATAGATGAGATGTAACCGGCAGCTACGACTTCCTTGGCGGCATCGTCGCCAGACATAGCCTTGGCAATATCGAGGGCTGCCTGCACGTTATACGGGTCAGCCACCGTACCGCTTCCTGTGGGATCTACAATAATGGTGCCGCCACCACCGCCGCCGCCACTCGGGTCATCAGGCTGGGTGAACGGAGCGGGGACATCCTCGCAACTGGTGAATGTGAAGGCCGACATAGCCAACGCAATCAATGAATATGCAATCTTTTTCATATCGTTAATTTTTAATTCTTTTGTTCTTTATTATTTCACATCGCTCGCATTACGCATCAGGATCTGCCAGGTATTGTTGTAACGGGTAGCAACACCTGTCACATCGACAGTTCCCGTAGGCATGATAACGTTGGCAAACTTAGCATAGGTGCTCGTACGCAGCACGAGGCTGTTCTTGTTGATTCCATTAAACGTACGGTTCACGCAGTTAGCCTGTACGGTGGCGCTTCCGTCGGTAGGAGCATAGATATTGGTGCCGTTAGCCTCGCTGATGGTGACGCCTCTCAACGTAATCAGCTTGCCACAGTCAGCATCGAGGTTAAGCTGCTTGATGTCTGTCACCTCGATAGGCGTAACGGTCTTCTTGCCCAAGAGCTTGAAATGCTGCTGCCAAACGGCACGTGCCATACGGCTGACGTAGGTGGAGCCGCTCTTACTGGTGTAGAGCGTACCAATCTGTCCCTGTTTGCCGTAGCCGCCAATGTACAGTCCCTGCAGATCGACCAGGATTTCCTGTCCTACAGGCATGTATCCGTAGAGTCCACCCTGAGCGATGTCAATGATGAAAGCACCCGTCTCGTCCTGAATGACAACTTCGTTATAGATGTTTCCACCAATGTCGTTGCCAGTAACCACACCCTTAATCTGCATGGGTTTCTCAATCAAAGTATAGGAGCCATTGTCAATGACACTCTTGAACGTGCTCTTCAGCTGAGCTATCGTGATGAGATTGCTCTCTGTAATGTACGGGTTGCCGAATGAACTGGCGGTCTCCTCAGTTGCGGGGTCAGTCCAGTCACCATCATCACCGTCCATGCAAGATGCACACAGTGTGCATGCCAATGCAAAAAGAATATATTTAATCTGTTTCATTGTCTTGACGTGTTTTAGAATCTGTAAGTGATATTCAGCATACCATTAATACCATACGCGTAGTATTTCTTCGGATTGAGAGAGAATCTGTAGGCACGCATGTTGTTGAGGACAGTTGTACCGTCGTCGTTCTGCTTCACGGTGTAGTCGCTTCGGCTCTGCTCGTAACCGCCTGAACAGATATGGGTATTATTGAGCAGGTTGGTTATAGAGAGGTTGAGTGAAAGCTGCTTGCCGCGCTTCAGGCGAAGCGACTTACCAATAGAGAGGTCGAGCATGAATCCTCCGCGTCCCTTCGTCTGATCGGGCACGATGTAGTTACCCTCGTTGTCGATGTTACCCATCGTGGTGAGCGTCGTCTGATAGCGGTAGCTGGGAGAGTAACTCAGGTAGATGCGATCGTAGTAGTTACCGTTCAGGTCGATGTACCAGCCGTTAGAGTGGTAGCTCAGGCCGATGTTGTAGGCCGACAGTGGAGTGCCTGACTCACGCATGCCCTCGTTCATCACGATGTCGTCATGATACGTACCCTGTGTAGAGTTCATGTAGCGAACGTTCGCATTGTTCGTGTTGCGAGCCTCGCTCCAGGTGCCGATAGCCTTCAGGTCGAGGAACTCGGCCAGCTTGAAGCGTGCACCCAGCTCGACGCCGTAATACTCTTTCCTGATGTTTGTCATAGAGACGTACGAGAAGGAGTTGATGTCGTCGAAGTAGAAGTTCTGCCACTCCGTTCCGTTGGTGACCTTATTATAATAACCGCTGACGTTCGCCTTCAGCCAAGAGGTCTGGAAGTTGTAACCGATCTCGCTGCTGAATACGCGCTCGTTCTTGAGGTTATTCACGAAGTCGTTGTTGACTTCAGGAGCAGCGAAGGCAGACTGTGCCTGCGGAGCACGCCACTCGTAGCCTGCACCCAGCAGGATGGTGTTGCCTGCGCCCAGGTTGTAGTTCAGGCCTATCTTACCGCCACCGTCGAGGAAGCGACCCGTGCCGCTCTTGCCATACGAGTTGGTGGGAGCCATACCGTTGCGCATCTTACCGTCACGCTGCATCAGTGTGCCGGCAATGCGTCCTGCGATGAATGTCTGCAGGCGACCGCGCTTGTAAGTGTAGTTGGCCCAGAGGCCAGCCTTGTTGACCAGGATATTGTAGTCGTAGCCGAACTTGTCGCCCACACCCACAAGGGCATTGGGGTTGTTCAGGTCGTACTGCACCTCGTCAGAGCCGGGAGCGTAGTTGGTGAGCGCGTAGCTGTTGATATTGTGATACGTTGCTGCGCCCAGCATATCATCCATCGTCTGGTAGTGCTTAGCCTTGTTGGTAGCCAGCTGCAGACCCATATTGAAGGCCGAATACTTGCCCAGCTCCGTCTTCAGGGTGGAGGCAACCGTCAGATTGAGGTTGTCGATGTGCTTGGCCTGTATGAAATACATAGCGTCAACGCCCTGTGCGCTGGCCTGATGGTTCATGTAGTACAGCTGGTCGAAGTTAATCTGGCGTGCCTCCTCACTGCCCATCATGTAGGTGCGGACGGTATAGAAGTCGTAGTAACCCTGCAGCGTACGGTTCTGGAGGTCTGTGGGGTCCCACACGTCATAGTAGCTCGACGGCAGGTTCTTCCAGTAGTCCGGCTGTGGGTTGTCGGCATTGTTGTAGTTGAGTTTGGTGCCCTTGTACCAGCTGTACTTGCCAAACACGCTCGTGGTGAGCTTCATGCCCTGCTTGATTTTCCAGTCCCACGTGAGCAGGACAGAGGGTGAGAAGTCGTTTACCACGCGTGAGTTGCGTACGTGACCGTTCTGGTAGCCCCAGTAGGGGTTGTAGTACCTGCTGTTGGCGAGCCAGTAGCTCTCGTCAGTCGCTGCACCCTGTGTGGAACGCTCCGTGGGGTTACCCCATGTGACGAGCGACACGGCGTGGTGGTCGTTGATTACCTTCTCCAGTCCCAGGAAGTAGGACAGAGAATTGTAGAACGTACCTTTCACGTACGAGGTGTTCGTGTCTGCAAAGCGATAGGTTACGTTAGCAGTAAATGCCCAACCGTTCTCCATGAGTCCCGTGTTGTAGGTGTACATGCCGCGCACGGTGTAGTTTCGGTTAGCCAGGCTCAGCGTTGCACGATGGCCTGCTGCGAAGTGACTGGGGCGGAAGTCGTAGTTGTTTGATCCGCCGATGCCCGTCATAGAGAAGTTGTTGACTTCAAACGGTAACGAGTTTTCAACGCCACGAGTCTGGTTGTTTAGGCCGCCAACGAGCGAATAACGGAACTGTCCCGACTCCATGTCGTTCATCGGAGTACCGTTGATGTAGATCTCGTTGTACTTCTGGCTAAAAGCACGATACCTGAATCGTACTGGGCTGAACAGATATCCCACCTGAGAGGCGTAGATATTGTTGTTCGATGCGATGATGGTCACGTTCTGCGACATGTCATCATCCTCGCCCAGCTGAGCTTCGGTAAATGTGAAGGCCTGCTCTTCCTGCTCGTCTGTCAACGTCACCTGTGGAGTCGTGTCCACATTCTGAGCCATTGCAGCGGGCGCAAAACATAGAGCCATCACAACAAATTTCAGCTTTTTCTTCATAGTTTAAAATTTAATTAGTAATGTAATTTGCTGCAAAGATAAAAAAATTTTTCAATAATTCATTCATTATTCATAATTTTTTTTTATCTTTGTCGCATAAAATCTATAACTATATGAAAAAGCTATCAATCCTCATTGCGCTGGCACTCCTGGTTGGAGTAGCTTCAGCCCAGGCCCAGAACAAGAAATACTCCGTGTATGCAGTGGGCTTTTACAATCTTGAGAACCTTTTTGACACCTGTCACGACGAGGGTCATAACGACTATGAATACCTGCCGCAGGGCGCCAACCACTGGACGGGCATGAAGTACACCAACAAGCTGCGCAACATGGCACGCGTGCTGAGCGAGCTGGGCACAGACATGCTGCCGAAGGTGGGATGTGCCTTCATTGGCGTGTCGGAGGTGGAGAACGCCAAGTGTCTGGCCGACCTCTGCGCACAGGAGCCGCTGGCTGCCCGCAACATGCAGTTCTGCCACATCGAGGGTCCTGATCAGCGTGGCGTCGATTGCGCCCTGCTCTACAACCCCAAGCTCTTCACCATCCGCGACGTGAAATTGATACCTTATATATATATACTGCCTGAGGACAGCGCGAGAGCCACCCGCGGATTCTTTACCGTCAGCGGCACGCTGGCAGGCGAGCATGTAGCCGTCATCGTGAACCACCTGCCCAGCCGCTTTGCCGGCTCCTTCTATCGTGAGGAGGGCGGCCGCCAGATCAAGCTGGTGAAGGACTCCTTGCTGCGTGAAGACCCCAACTGCAAGATCTTCATCATGGGCGATATGAACGACGACCCGCAGGACCGCTCAATGGCTGTGGAGCTGGGTGCACGTCGTGAGATCAGCGAAGTAGAGCCTGAAACGGGTCTGTGGAACCCCTGGTGGAACGTGTTGGCATCAGGCACAGGCACGCTGCAGTATAATGGCGCTTGGAACCTGTTCGACCAGATTATCCTCTCGTCGAAGCTGCTGAACCTGGACGGCAAGAAGGACTACTCGACGCTGAAATACCTGAAACACCAGGTGTTCCGTCGTGACTACCTCTTCCAGCAGGAAGGCAAATACAAGGGCAACACGCTCAGAACACATGCCGGAGGCCAGTGGCTTAACGGCTACAGCGACCACCTACCCACAGTCGTTTATCTGGTAAAGGAACAGAAATAGTAACACTATGTATATCATTGGAATAGCCGGCGGCACAGGGTCGGGAAAGACCACCGTCGTCAAGAAGATTTCTCAGGTGCTGCCACCTCATTGTGCAGCAGTCATTCCCCTTGACTCGTACTACAACGACACGTCAGACATGACGCCTGAGGAGCGAAAGCAAATCAACTTCGACCACCCTGATGCGTTCGACTGGAAACTGCTGACGGAGCACATCAAGATGCTGAAGAACGGTCAGGCTGTAGAGCAGCCCACCTACTCGTACGTCATCTCGAACCGTCTGCCGGAGACCGTTCATGTGGAGCCCAAGCCCGTCGTCATCCTCGAGGGCATCATGACGCTCCACTACAAGAAACTGCGCGACATGATGGACTTAAAAATCTTTGTTGATACAGACAGTGACGTCCGCCTCATCCGCAACATTCGTCGTGATGTGGTAGAGCGCGGACGTACCGTCGATATGGTGCTCGACCGCTACGAGAAGGTGCTCAAGCCCATGCACGAGCAGTTTATCGAACCCACCAAGAAGTTTGCCGACCTCATCATTCCCTGGGGCGGTGACAACAAGAACGGCATCCACATCCTGAAGACCTACATCGAAGGCATCGTTACCAACGTGTAGTTCCCACCCCACTCATGACGAAACTATACTTGGTCCGTCACGGAGAGACGGAAGATAATGTGCGTCAGATCATGCAAGGTCAGACGCAGGGCGAGCTGACTGAGCATGGACGGGAGCAGGCCCGCGAGGTGCGCGAGCTGATGCGCGAGAGGAAGATTGATGCGGTAGTGTCGAGCGATTTGTGGCGCTCCGTCGAGACGGCACAGATCATTGCCGAGCCCCATCATTTGACTGTCTGTCAGACGCCATTACTGCGCGAACGCGACTGGGGAGGATTCACAGGACGCTTTATTCCCGACTTGAAAGACGAGGTTTGGCCAGACGATATTGAGTCGCTTGACCAGTTGCTGGCGCGTGCGCAGCAATTCTTGAACTACATATCAGAAAACTATAGGAATCAGACAGTTATAGCCGTCGGCCACGGCATTATGAACAAGGCTATACAGGCCGTTTATCACCAAAAACCAATGAACCAGATACAACGTATGATGAATGCTGAGGTAAGAGAACTCACGCTGTCATCGGCAGACTCATGATGAAGCGTGCGCCAGGTGCGTACGACGTGTCGAGCGTGATGTCACCCTCCAGTCGGCGGGCAATGCTGCGTGCCACCGTCAGCCCGATTCCCGTTCCGTCGTAATACTCATTCAACTGTACAAACTCATCGAAGATGCGCTCAGCCTCCTCTGGCGGAACGCCGATGCCGTCGTCCTCCACAATGAACAAGAGGCGTCCGTCGTTGACTGACATACGCAGGACGACATGCTTCTGTTCCGTCGTCTCCACATGCAGGGCCTCGGCAGGCTTCGTAAACTTACGGGCATTGTCGAGCAGCAGCGTCAGCGCACGTGTGGCCGAAACGAGGTTCGTCTGCAGCATCGCGCTGTCAGCATCACCCTCAAACTGCATATCAAACTGCAGGTGCGTGGCGTTGTTGATGCCGCTGTCGTCGGCTGCCTGTGCCGCTATCTGCACGCCCAGCACGTGGTCGTTACGCTCAATGACTGCCACGCTGTTCACGTCCGAAAGCTCCAGCATCTTGTTCACCAGTCCCGTGATGCGGTCTGTGTTCTCCGTTATCTGGCGATTGATGTCCTGTCGCGTGTCGTCGTCCAGCTCCATTCCAGGCGTCGTAATCACCTGCGTATAGCCTGAGAGGATATTCAGCGGTGTGCGTATCTCGTGCGAAATCTGCTGGATGAAGTCCGTCTTCATGCGCGACGACTCCTCAGCACGCGCATTGGCAACGACAAGCTGCTCGTTTTTCTGTTCCAGCTGCTGGTTGGCATGTTCCAGTTTCTGGTTGGCGTGCTCCAGCTGTTGGTTGGCCTCCTCCAGCTTCCCGTAGGCAAGAGCCAGACGGCGCTGGGCCTTGATACGGTGCACGACGTAGATGATGAGGAAGGTCAGCACGAGGATTGAGGCCACGCTGATGCCGTAGAGCCGCTGGCGTGCCATATAGGACTTCTGCGCCATAATCTGCTCCTCCTTCTGCTGCGTGTCGTAGATGGTAGCCAGCTCTGCCGCATCGCTATTCTTGGCGTCAATGATGGCGCTGTCGAGCGCATTACACAACTGCTTGCCTATGACGAGGACGCTGTCGAGCTTTCCAGCCTCCACGTTGGCACGATACTTGGGCAGCAGATAGACGCGGATGTTGTCGAGCGTCAGGTCCATCCCGTGCTTCGTCAGGAAACGGTCCAGCGAGCGGTAGTTGTCGGCTGCCTCCCCATAGCGCTTGGCGGCTATCAGGTACTCAGCGCCCTCTATGCGGCCCTCATCCGTTTGTCCGTAGGGACTGGCGAGCACCTCGCGGTAGGCCTGCAGCGCCTCCTTGTCACGTCCCACGCCCTGCAGGGCTATGGCACGCCGTATGGTCACGATGGCTGTATATTTCTGCAGGTTGGGCACGTCGTAGTCAGGTGCCAGGTCCCTGCGCTGCTTCATCAGCGTGTCAGTAGCGTCTGTCCAGTGGAGCGCCTCCTCAAAAAGCCCTGCATTGATGTAGTCGAGGGCAATATCGTCCGTCGCCATGATGGCATCGTTCAGCTCGCGTACGGTGACGGTGTCCTCCAGCAGCTTCCGGTATTTCCCGTATGCCGTGGCATAGTTGCCTGCAGCCTCCTTGACACGTCCCAGGTTCAGCTGACAGCAGCCGATGGTCTTCAGCAGAATGGCCAGGTCCTTGGGCGAGTAGCCGCCCCACTCTTCCATCATATCGACAGCCTCCAGCGCAATGCTCATCGCCTCCTCGTACTCCCCACGCTTCACCAGTATCTCTGCCAGTCGGCGCGACGCCTTATAGTAGTTATACTTGTCGGCATCGGTCTTGATGGAGGCGTTAAACACCTTCTTGTAGTAGAACTCCGACTTACGCACGCTACCCATATAGTTGTAGGCCACGCCTCGCCAGCGGTTGGCGGCAATCGGCGAGATGGTGCCCGTCTGCTCGAAGCTGTCGGTAAGGGCAAGCATTCCCTGATAGTCCTGCTTCTGTCCGCGATCGAATATCAGACTGTCGGCATACGAAACAGCCTTGAACTCAGGAACATGGGCACGTTTCTTCTCACCGCAACCTGCAAGCGCAAGAACTGTGACGACGAACATCAGCACAATATGTATGGTAGTCTTACGGGTCATCCTTCTTTTGATTTGTTTTAACGCTACAAAGATACAAAAAATTTTCGAGACTAGCAAATAATTACACAAAAAAAAAGCCCGATGCACATGCACCGGGCTTACCAACAACAAACACATTATGAATCTATCCGATGGCAATCTGGCGTGCCACTTTCGCCTTTGTCTCTTCCTGCTTGGGCAGCATCACGGTCAGCACACCGTTCTCCACCTTTGCAGCAATCTTGTTCTTATCCACGTCGTCAGGCAAAATCAGCGTCTGTTCGAACTTCGAGTAAGAGAACTCGCGACGCAGGTAGCGTGCGTTCTTGTCTTCCTCCTTGTTCTCCTGCTTCTGCTCCATCTTCACAATGAGGTTGCCCTCGTCGTTGATGTGAACGTTGAAATCCTCCTTCTTCAGCCCGGGTGCGGCCAGCTCTACGGTGTAGCCCTTGTCGCTCTCCTTCACGTTAATGGCTGGTGCCGTGCAGTTTGCCTTCGGCAAAAAGCTGCTATCAAACAAGTCGTTAAACACTGTTGGTAACCATGCGGAATTTCTCATCATTGGTGTCATAATTTTTACCTCCTAATTATTTTTTTTAAGTTATACGTTGTTTAATGTTCATGAGCTTCTTGCGTCGCTCACCAACACTATACGCAACTTACGTACCAAACACAAAAAGTCTGCCGTTCTGTCAGTTTTCGCTGACAAAACGGCAGAAATCAAGCATTTTTATGATTTACAGACTATCAATCCATATCAAGTTCGTCGTCGAATGAGGTGAGTTGGGGAGCACCTGAACCTGGCATCCCAGGATTATTTTGGTCTCCTGCATTAAGGCCACTACCAGCCATTAACTGCTGTTGAACCTTCATGCGAATCACCTCAATTGCGGGCTGTACATATTCTTTTTTCATCATAGTTGTATCCTCCTTCGATTACTTAATGACAACCTTCTTTCCGTTCACGACATATACACCCTTTGTAGGATGCTCAACGCGACGGCCTTGCAGGTCATAATAAATGTTATCTGTAATTGTCTCACGGCCCAAGCCCTGAATGCCTGTTGCATCGCCTGTCCAGTTGCCAATACCAAGCATGGTAACCGAACTGTTGAATGTTCCAGGCTTGAAGTAAGCGCGGAAGGGGCCGCTACCGTCAGTAAGCGCAAAGGCACTACCAGCAGCATTGAGGCAATAGATGTTAGCCGTATTGTCCTGCACGGTGCTGCCTATAAAGCGGTAGTTACTACCTGTAACAGACGTCATCGCGTCACCCTTGCTTACGGTAACATTCTCACCAATAAACTTGATAACCTTTCCACTCAGGTCGTATGCTGCCCCCCAGTGGTTACCGGGCAAAGCAACGATATACGGCGTATTAGCAGTCATCTCTTCAGCATAGTCGAAGTAAACCTGATTAGCCTCATCGCTAACAAACTTCTTTACCCAGAACTGCTTACCCGTATCAGTACCACTGTGGAACCAGTCGATTGAAGTACCGTCAGCAGTAACGCTCGTCACATTGAAAGGCAACATCAGCGAGTTCCAGCCGTTAGTACCATCAGCCTGCTTACTGTTATTATATACGAATTCAATATTTGTAGCCGTAAAGTCAACAGGAGAATAGAAGCCACTACCGTCCGTCAGCGTAATGTTCGAAGCGGTGTAGCTTCCTCCACTGTAAGTTACAACATTATGGTCATCGAGTCCGGTAAGAGGCACGTCGCTAATATAGAGTGTATTGGGGTTGGCATTCGGCGTGATACCGGTAATACCTGTTCCTGTTACGTCCACAACTAACGCTGTTGCCGCATTCGTTAATGCATCGTAGCTCGTGCCAGAAGGCTTGACAAAGGCCTCCGTTCCGTCAGCTGCATAGGTCGCTATTGCAGCTTTCGAATAGAATGGAGTTCCAGTCCACTGAGCTACACCATCTTTTGTATAAAAACAGTATAAGTAATAAATCGTATTAGGAGCAAGTCCAGGCAAATTAATGTTATATGTTTTGCTTTCTCCTGCAGCAAGACTCAAATTTTCTTGCATAGCGTTCAATAAATTATCATTGTCTTCCAATGTCCATCCTACAACACCTATGTATGCATCGGAATTTTCATTTGTAAGAGTTACCGTAGCTTTTAATGAAGAACCATATACAAGAGGAACATTTACAGGATTACCACCACTATACAGGACTGTCATTCCTAATGGGTTATCAATATGATAACTTGGTGTAAGAGATAAACTATTATCACCACTTGAACCCGTCACCGTCAAAGTGGCCCAAACTTGAGTATCTGTCCAATAGGAGCCATACGGATTAGGAACAAAGAAAACAAGATCATAATCTCCTGTATTTGTAGGAGTATATGTTATCACACAATCTTTTGTTTCTCCAGCAGGAATAAAGAAATGCTCGCCTTGCAAAAGAGAATAGCTCGTATCACCATACTTCGCACCGAAAAACAAGGTACCGTCATAATCATTAGCACTATTATTCGTAACGCGCATCGTAATGTCCACTGAAGTGTATGCGGCAACGATCGTGCTACTCAATGTCATGCTCTCCAGCGTAAGGTCAATAACATTTTGGGGGATCTCCGCAACAGTTCCAGAAGCACCTGAGGGCTGAATACCAATGGCTGCATCCTGTCCGTAATGGAAACCGTCAGAGCTGCTACTGCCACCTATACCCTGCTGATAGGGGTTCAAGCTCGACAGTTTAAAGTAATTATCACTTGAGCCTCCCCAGCCCCAGTTGATATGGAAGAAGTCTTCACCTTGATAGCCGTCAACAACGAACTCATGACCGCCGCCTGATGACTGACCGCCATAGACCACCGGACGTTTGTTGGCAACTTCATGGTAAATCAGCTCAATCCAATTCGCGTAACTATAATAGCTTCGAACTGCTAACTGTGTCGTGTTCTTATAACCATAATAGGTCTTGAGGGCAGAAACCACTTTGTCCGTATTCGAGCTCGACTCACGACCATAGTTCATCTGAACCGACCAACCGCAATACTGCATCAGCGTAGCAACGGCAGTAGCTGTAGCATCCGTCTCGGAGCCAGTATAGCTGTCTTTCATGTGTTCCCAGTCGAAGGTTGTAGGAACTAACTGGTCAAGGTCATCCCCAAAATTCGCCCATGTGTAATTCGGGATTTCTGGCGTTTCACTCTTTGGCCACTCGTGATATTTCATCACCTGAGCCATTGCCGTTGCCACACAACCTGTAGCGCAGTGGTCATATCCCTCTACGTATGTCTTACTGAACACATAGTAACCATTATCTTCTCCATAATACGGAGTATTATTGTTGTAGGGTGCATCCTGATTCCATGTTGTTTTTAACAGCGGAGCAACGGCTGCCTTGACTGCCGTCCCTTCTGTTAGACGGGGAGCATTAGCAAGAACATGAGGAGTTTCATCGACTACCTTGATAGCATGTTTTTTCGCCCATGCAATCTCGTCGGCATAGCCTTGCAGCCAGGCACGCATGTTGTCGGGGATGTTGTTGGGGTCGAACGAGCCGCTGTCGCTGTAGCCGAGGATGGGCACAGCCACATCGTCGTTGGAGACGATGACGTAGCCGGCATCGCCGTTGATGTTAAACACGTAGAGGTCGCTCACGCGGCTTGCAAGCGTCAGCTTGGGCTGCGTGCCAGGGGCCAGTCGCGGTCCTCCGCCACGTGCCTTGCGACTTTTCACGAACTGTGAGGCTTGCTCCAACGCCTGCTGCGGTGTCACGTCGTCTGCCATCATCATGGTTGACACGATGACTGACAACATCAGTAGTAGAATTCTTTTCATATTTTCTATCGTTTTAGTTAATTGATTTTCCGTCTTTTCTTCAAGCAGTTACAAAGATAACGTTTATTTACCAAACACCACCCCAAACGCTCCAATATTTAACAAAAATTAGTAACTATGTATTGTCTTACCCTGGTCATTTGGTCAAGGTCATTTGGTCATTTTCGATTTCGGAAACACGATTTTTTCTCACTATTAAATAAATATATATATTTATTATAATAGTGGTGGATTTTGACAATCCGTTTTCGATTTTGACAAATGACCAAATGACCAAATGACCGCATTCTGGACAAAAATGACAAAATCACAATTTTTTTGAAAAACATTCGTGAACCGCAATGGGAATGTTGTACCTTTGCAATGCTTAGAGAGAGAATCAATGGTTACGCGTGACGATACCTGCCGGCCCACGGGCATCAGGGTGCCGGCTATCCCCTTTCAGGGTGCCAGTCTGCAGGCACAAACCTGGCACCTTCGTACGCACAATGTCAGGGGTTCGGGCATTGCAACCGCAGAGGTTGTTTTTTGATGGGATTACGGGTATTACGAAAGAAGGAAAATCAGATGCCGGAAAGCAGCGAGACGGCGGTCTCGACAGTAGGCACATCGGCAATGGCGAGGGAGCGGCGGCCGTTCTGCTCACGCAACTGACAACGGCGCGGGTTGTTCGTTGCGAAGGTGATGATACGGTCAAAGGCCTCGCTCTCGTAGAACGGACTATTGATGTTGGAGACGAAGAATAGCACCATGCGTCCCTGCTTGAGCATGATCTTATCGATGCCCAACTGCTTGCCCAGACGACGCAAGGGCACGACGTGAAGCAGTTCGGCAGCCTGTGGCGGCAGTGGTCCGAAGCGGTCAACGAGTCGTTTGCGGTAGCGCTCCAGCTCATCGTCAGCCGTGAGGTTGTCGAGCTCCCGATAGAGCAGCATGCGCTCGGAGTCGGTAGGCACGTACTGGTCAGGGAAGTACATTTCGAGGTCGGACTCAAGGGAAGCCTCTCCCCATCCCTCTCCAAAGGGAGAAGGCGTAGGTGGTGCTACCGTGCTCCCCCTCTTTTTGGAGGGGCCAGAGGGGAGGCTCTCATTCTTCAGCTCCGACACAGCCTCGTTGAGAATCTTCAGGTAGGTCTCGTAGCCCAGGTCGGCAATGAAGCCGCTCTGCTCGGAGCCCAGCAGGTTGCCTGCACCACGGATATCAAGGTCCTGCATGGCGATACTGATGCCACTGCCCAGGTCGCTGAAGTTCTCGAGCGCCTCCAGCCTACGACGGGCATCGTCGTTGAGCAGCGACAGCGGCGGCGCCAGCAGGTAGCAGAACGCCTTGCGGTTGGAGCGTCCCACGCGTCCACGCATCTGGTGCAGGTCAGAGAGTCCGAAGTTATGTGCGCCGTTGATGATGATGGTGTTGGCATTGGGTATGTCGATGCCGTTCTCCACGATGGTCGTCGAGAGCAGCACGTCGTAGTCGTAGTTGATGAAGTCGAAGACCACCTTCTCCAGCTCCTCGGGCTTCATCTGGCCGTGACCAATGGCCACGCGGGCGTCAGGCACGTACTTATGGATAACCTCTGCCAGTCGCTGCAGGTCGCTGATGCGGTTGTTGACAAAGAATACCTGTCCGTTGCGCGACATCTCGAAGTTGATGGCATCGGCAATGATGTCGGGCGAGAAGACGTGAATCTCCGTCTGGATGGGATAGCGGTTGGGCGGCGGCGTCTGGATGGTGCTCAGGTCACGGGCGCCGACGAGCGAGAACTGCAGCGTTCGCGGAATGGGCGTTGCCGACATCGTGAGCGTATCGACGCTGGTCTTCATCTGGCGCAGCTTCTCCTTGGTGGATACGCCGAACTTCTGTTCCTCGTCGATGATGAGCAGTCCCAGGTCCTTGAACTTCACCGCCTTGCCGATGAGCTTGTGTGTACCTATCAGGATATCTATCTTGCCTGCAGCCAGGTCAGAGAGTATCTCCTTCGTCTGTTTGGCAGAGCGCGCACGACTCAGGTACTCCACACGCACGGGCATGTCCTTCAGGCGCGACGAGAAGGTCTGGTAGTGCTGATAAGCCAACACCGTCGTAGGCACGAGCACAGCCGTCTGTTTCGAGTCACAGGCAGCCTTGAAAGCGGCACGTATGGCCACCTCGGTCTTGCCGAAGCCCACGTCGCCACACACCAGACGGTCCATCGGACGCGCACGCTCCATGTCGGCCTTCACGTCGTTGGTAGCCTTCAGCTGGTCGGGCGTGTCCTCATAGAGGAACGAGGCCTCCAGCTCGTGCTGCAGCGACGAGTCAGGACTGAAGGCAAAACCTTTCTCCTTGCGTCGGGCAGCATAGAGGAGTATCAGGTCGCGGGCTATATCCTTGAGTTTCTGCTTGGTACGCTCCTTCATGCGCTCCCACTGGCCTGTACCCAGCTGCGACAGTCGTGGCGGCTCGCCGTTCTCCTGCGACTTGTACTTCGACACCTTGTAGAGCGAGTGGATGCTGACGTAGATGGCTCCCCCACCCTGATAGATGATTTTAATCATCTCCTGGTAGCTCTGAGCATTCGGAGTTTTCTGATTACTCGGAGTTATCGGCATTCTGACCAGTCCGCCGAACTTGCCAATGCCGTGGTCAATGTGCACGATGTAGTCGCCCACCTCAAACTGCTGGAGCTCCTTCAGCGTCAGCGCCATCTTACCGCTGCGCGCACGGTCGCTCTTGAGGTTGTACTTGTGGAAACGGTCGAAAATCTGATGGTCGGTAAACACGCAGAGCTTCAGGTCGTTATCGATGAATCCCTCGTGCAGCGTCTTCTCGACGGGAGTGAAGAGCCCCATCCCCATCTCCTCCCCAGAGGGGTTTAGGATTTCCTTCAGGCGCTCGTTCTGCTTCTGACTGTCAGCCAGAATATATATGTGGTATCCACGTGAGCGGTAGTCGTCGAGCGTCTGGCGCAGCAGCTCGAAATTCTTGTGGAACAGCGGCTGAGGGGACACGTTATGGTGGAGGGTTGAGGGTGAAGGGTTAAAGGAGAATAGAACCTTTCGTAACTCGTCAGCCTCGCGCTGGAACTGGTCACCCGTACAAAGCACGGTGGAGAGCTCATCGTCGTAGATATGGTCAATGACCTCGCGCACATAATCGGCATTCTTCATCACCAGCACGGTGTCTTTGGGCATGAAGGCAAGCAGCGATTCACGCTCTACCGACTCATCCGTCAGCTCAGGCACAATCTCTATCTGCTCACGCTTGTCGCGCGACAGCTGGTTCTCCACCTCGAAGGTGCGGATGCTGTCGATGTCGTCGCCGAAGAAGTCAACGCGGAAGGGGAGCTCGCTGCTAAACGAATAGACGTCGAGGATGCTGCCACGCAGGGAGAACTGACCTGGCTCATAGACATAGTCAACCTCTTGGAAGCCCTGCTCACGTAGCGTCGTGCAGACGGCATCGGCAGCTATGGTCTGACCTGTACGCAGCACCAGCGTATGCTCGCTGAGCCTCGACTTCGCAACCACCAGTTCGGCAACGGCCTCAGGGTAAGAGACGATGTAGGGAGCCCCACCAGACCTCCCCAAAAGGGGAGGCTTTCCTTCGGAGGGATTTAGAGAGGCCAAGACTTCCGTACGCAGGATCTCGTTGGCAGCATCGCGCTGGCCGTACTTCACCGAACGGCGGTAGGCCGAAGGGAAGAAGAGCACCTGACGGTCGCCCAGAATCTGCCGAAGGTCGTGATAGAGATAGCCCGCCTCTTCCGCGTCCTGCATGATGAAGAGAAAGGGAGTCTCTCCCCTGCACCCACCCAAAGAGGGGGAGCGGAGTGCCGCAAAGGTCATTGCGACGCTGGACGCCACGAGGCCATCGAGGAAAACGGTCTTCTCCGACTTTTTCCCCAACGCGTCTGCCAGCGCCTTTACCTGTGGCGACATAGCATAGAGCTGTTGTAACTCCTCAATTTTCATTTTGCGGGGACAAAGGTAGTAAAAAAAAAGGAGTTTCAGGAGTTAAACGAGTTAAAGGGAGTTAAAGTGCATCAGCTTTTCAAAGAAAAGCAGTATCTTTGCAGCAACAACAGGTAATAGTATGCAAGCAAGCGACAGTCTGATTATCATTCCGACCTACAACGAAAAGGAGAACATTGAGAAAATCATCCGGGCCATCTTCGCGCTCGACAAGTATTTTCACATCTTAGTCATCGACGACGGTTCGCCAGACGGCACCGCCGCCATCGTGAAGCGCCTCATCAGCGAGGAGTTCGAGGGACGCCTGTTCATTGAGGAGCGCAGCGGAAAGCTCGGACTGGGCACAGCCTACATCCACGGATTCAAGTGGGCGCTGGAACGCAGCTACGAGTACATCTTCGAGATGGACGCTGACTTCAGTCACGACCCCAACGACCTGCCCCGACTTTATGCCGCCTGTCACGACCAGGGTGCCGACGTGTCCATCGGAAGCCGCTACATCAGCGGTGTGAACGTGGTGAACTGGCCTATGGGACGCGTGCTCATGTCGTACTTTGCCTCACAATACGTGCAGATGATTACAGGCGTCGATATCCACGACACCACAGCAGGCTTCGTCTGCTACAAGCGTCGCGTGCTGAAGACCATCGAACTCGACAAGATACGCTTCAAGGGCTACGCCTTCCAGATTGAGATGAAATACACCGCCTACAAGATTGGCTTCCGCATCAAGGAGGTACCCGTCATCTTCGTCAACCGCCGCGAGGGCACATCGAAGATGAACACAGGCATCTTCGGAGAGGCGTTCTTTGGTGTCATGCAGCTGCGCTGGGACGGCTGGAATCGTAAATATCCCCCTATTCAATCATGATTACCTTCTTATACCGAATATACCAGATTATCGTTGTGCTGCCCGTTTTGGCAGTAGTAACCGTACTGACGGCATTAGCAGTCGGCATAGGAACAGCCATCGGCGACGGCCACTTCTGGGGCTACTACCCAGGCCGCTGGTGGGCACGTGCCATCATCCGCACCTGTCTGTTGCCCGTTACCGTCGAGGGACGTAAGAACCTGGAGAAAGACCAGTCGTACGTCTTTGTCTCGAACCACCAGGGAGCGTTCGACATCTTCCTGATATACGGTTTCCTGGGCCGCAACTTCAAGTGGATGATGAAGTACCAGTTGGGCAAGATACCTTTTGTAGGTTACGCCTGCAGGAAGTCACACCAGATATTCGTCGATAAGCGTAGCGTGGGAAAAGTGCGCCAGACGTACGAGGCCGCCCGTAAGACGCTAGAGCAGGGTAACCTGAGCGTGGTGGTGTTCCCTGAAGGCTCACGCAGCTTCACGGGTCACATGGGCGTGTTCAAGAAAGGTGGGTTCTTGCTGGCCGACGAGTTGCAGCTGCCTGTGGTGCCGCTGACCATCAACGGCTCGTTCGACATCATGCCACGCACACGCGACTGGCATTTTGCCAAATGGCACCCGTTGCGCCTGACCATCCACGAACCCATATACCCCATAGGACAAGGTCCGCAGAACGTACAAGCCACCATGCATCAAGCTTACGACAGCGTGATGTCTGTGTTAGACGAAAAGTATAAAGGATTTGTGGAAAACCCTGATCAATAAGCCGTTACTCTTATAACAAAAGCCTCGTTATTTCTTTACATTCAGCGTAATCACAACGATTTCGCCAGGCATTCCCAGACGGAAAGGAATCAGTCCGCCCAAGCCCGTCGTGACGTGAATGACACGCGAGCCCTCATAGACCGTTCCACCCCACTCTTTCTTCGTCAAGGCTAACGGCGACCAGCCGAAGATGCCAAACTGCATGCCGTGCGTGTGGCCGCTAAGCGTCAGCTGGGCATGCGACTCAGGCAAGATGCGCTCACGCCAAGCCCAAGGGTCGTGCTGCAGCATGACAACAAACGATGTGGAGTCGATGCCCTCCATCGTCACCGCGATATTTCCCTTACGAGGCACGCCTGTCACGTTGCCGCGATTCTCCATTCCTGCCAGCACGAGGCTGTCGGCACCACGATGAATCGAGCGGTGCTCGTTCTTCAGCAATGTCCACCCTAAGTCACGCTCGTACTGCTCCGTCAAGAGGCAGTTCTTCGCCTTCGTCTGCTCGTCACAGTCCTGATAGACGTCATAGTCGTGGTTGCCCAAGATGGTATAGACGCCGTCAGGAGCATGCAGACGGCTCAAGATGTCGTGATAAGGCAGGATCTCCGTCGGCCATACGTTCTGGATGTCACCCGTAAAGACAATCATGTCGGCCTTCTGTGCGAGGATGCTATCGACCACGCGCTCCACATAGCCCATGCGACGCTCGCCAAACGAGCCAAGGTGCAGGTCGGAGAAGAGGACGATGCGATAGCCGTCGAACGACTTGGGCAGGTCAGAAAAGGTGTATCGCACATGACGCACCTCCAACTGCTGGAAGCCGAAGGTGAGACCGTAGCCGAAGAGCGCAACGGCAATGCTGGCAAGCGCGATGCCTGCCTTACGGCTCCAGTGCTTAGGCAGCAGCCAGCGACACAGGAAGTAGGCCAGCAGAGGGACCACAACGAAACCCATCAGGAGGGTGAACGGCGTAGCAAGGTGAGCTACAAACATGCTTCTGTCAATCATCGTACGTTATCTGTTATGAAAGGTTTGCTGCCAGGAAACGTCGCATGCTCTCCACAGGCAAGCCGCGACGACGGGCATAGTCTTTTAACTGTTCTTCATCAATCTTTCCCACGTCGAAATAGCGCGCCTGAGGATGCGAAAACATCAGGCCGCTGACGCTGGCATGAGGCTTCATGGCGCCGCTCTCCGTCAGCTGGATACCTATCTGCTGCATGTCGAGCAGCTCGTCAAGCAGGAAATTCAGACTGGCATCAGGCAGCGAGGGATAGCCGACGGCAGGCCTTATGCCCTGAAAGGTTTCAATGTGCAGCTCGTTCATGGAGAGATGCTCATCGTGGGCATAGCCCCAATAAGTCTGGCGTACCTCTTTGTGCAGACGTTCTGCCGTAGCTTCTGCCAGCCGGTCTGCCAACAGCTGCATCATCATCCGCTCATAGGGGTCGTTCTCGTAGTCCGTCACCATATCGGCATCTACGGAAGTGGCGAAGAGACCTATGGAACCCACCCCCTCCCCATGCTTAGGCGGAATGAAGTCGGCGAGACAAAGGCAGGGACTGCCGTGTTGCTGTCGCAGGAAAGGAAGCCGGAACTCAGAGTTAGGGGAAGGTTTTACCACAATATCGTCACCGTCACTATAGGCATCGAGCAAAAGGAACAAAGCATGCGTCTGGTACTGCTTGCGACACCTGAGCAACATAGCCTCAGCCTCACGACGCAACTGCTGCTTCTCCTCGTCAGGTTTGTTGTGAACGCCCCAGGCGTAGTAGAAGTAATCCCAGTTGATGTAGGACTTGACGGCATTGATGCGGTAGTCTATCTTCATGTGTGGCTGAATTGTATTTCTTCACCTCTTGCATCAGCGGCAACAGCACCGTCGGCATAGACCAGACGGCCATTACACAGCGTCTTCTCAACCCGCCACTGGTACTCGTGACCCTCCATAGGGCTCCAGCCGCACTTGCTCAGGATGATGTCCTTGGAAACGGTCCAGGGCGAACGGGGACGTACGATAACCAGGTCGGCCTTATAGCCAGGACGCAGGAAGCCACGCTCCCTGACACCAAAGAGTCGCGCAGGATTGTGGCACATGAGCTGCACCAGGCGCTCAAACGTCAACACACCCTCATCAACGAGTTCGAGCATGGTGACGAGCGAGAATTGAATCATGGGCATACCACTGGCAGCACGCGCACAGCCGCCCTGCTTCTGCTCCAACAGATGGGGTGCGTGGTCTGTGCCGATGGTGGTGATGCGACCATCCATCAGTCCGTCGCGCAGCGCCTGACAGTCGCGGAAGTTCTTGATGGCTGGGTTCACCTTGATTCTGGCTCCCAGCCGCTCGTAGTCAGTCAGCGAGAAAGTAAGGTGGCCAACCGTCGCCTCTGCGGTGATGTGAGCCTCTCCCCCCGCCCTCTCCCAAAGAGAGGGAGCCTTTGGGATGAGCTCCAGCTCTTCAGCTGTGGTGATGTGGGCAATATGCAGGCGGGCATCATGCTTGATGGCCAGTCCGATGGCTTTTGTCGTCGAGGCAAGACAGGCTTCCTCAGAACGGATAAGCGGATGCAGGCGCACGTCAGGATCGTCGCCGAACTGCTCCTTGAAGTGAGCCATATTCTGATTGATGATCTCCGTATCCTCACAATGGGCCATCAACGGCAACCGTCCTGCCGACGAGAAAATCCGGTCGAGCGACTCCTCCTGATCCACCAGCATATTTCCTGTTGAGGAGCCCATGAAGAGCTTGATGCCAGGAATGCGCTCCGCAGGCAGCTGACTGAACAGCGCGCTGTTATCGTTCGTGGCACCAAAGAAGAAGGAGTAGTTCACGTGGCTTTTCTCTGCTGCCAGACGGAACTTCTCTTCCAGAGCCTCCAGCGTGGTGGTCTGGGGCACCGTGTTGGGCATATCGAAGTAGGACGTGACGCCTCCTGCAGCAGCCGCACAACTCTCTGTGTCTATATCGGCCTTAGCCGTCAGGCCAGGCTCACGGAAGTGTACATGACTGTCGATGACGCCAGGCAGGATGTAGCAGCCCTCGACATTGAGCGTTTCCGCACCACGCACCTCGCACCTCGAATCGCGCTGAGGCTCTTCCTCTATGATGTCTATAATACGGTCATCGTCAATGATGACCGTGCCCTTAAACACGCGGTTCTCATTGACGATGGTTCCTCCCTGAATAATCATAATGTGCTATTCTTGCGGAATATTGACTCTGGGTGCAATAATTGTGGTGTCGCCAGGCGCTGTGGCAGGCGTTGTGCCAGCAGGCGGCGGCGTACCATCAACATCGAAACCCTGCATACGTTTCTCGTTCTCCTGCGCCGTTGTGTAGTAGTCGTTGACGTAGGGGTCGTTCTTGAACTTCTTGGGGGCCTTCGACATGATGTACTCAATCTGCGGAGTGAGTATCGGATAACGATAGACACTGGTCAGCATCTCAAAGAAATACGGGCCCAGCGCATTGTCAAAGTTGTCGATGATGGCTTGAGTCATCAGCTGCTCACGCTCTGCGGCAATCTCCTGAGCCTCAGCCTCAACCTCCTGCATAATCTGTCCCTCGTCAATACCCTCCAGAATCATCTGATTCTGCTTGTGTCCCAGCTCGTTCATGCGGTTATCCAGCTGGTTGTGCTTGTCGATGAAATGGTACAGGCTATCGTTCAGCACGGTTCCGCTGACGGTCTGCTTGGCACGGTCAATCTGGATATTGATTTCACCCTCTTCGAGCACGATGGGCATGATGCTCTCGTCGTCCATGAAGAGGCTGGCAATGCGTACCGTATCCAGTACGCCAGAGAAGTGGAACTTTCCGTGTACCACGTCACAGGAGTCGATGCTCTTCAGTTCCTGGTTCTTGATGGCTTTCAGATAGAGCTTGCTACCATCGAGCGAAGAGATGGATGAAGAGCCCTGCACGCTATAGGAAGCGGAGCAGGATGTAAGGACAGCCAGCGCGGCAACGAAGTAGAGTATTTTATTCATCGACATGATTTGTAGTTCATTCTTTTCGGCAAAAGTAGCACGATATATTGGAATAAGAAAAAAAATTTGCGCAAATTAAAACATTTGCGCAATCTTTTAGGGTTTTTTTGCCATTATTTCTCCTTTTCCAGTTCCTTACCAATGCGAAACGACGTGAAGAGTTGCAGCAGGGCGGCTATCAGCAGCACCACCACCCAGTTGTTTCCGATGTACTGCACATAGGTCATCCAGTCCAGCTTCAAAGGGTTGCCGTTGGAGGCGTACATCAGCAGCGCGCTGAGCAGGAGCAGCACGTCGGACAGCAGTACGATACGGCGCAGACGGCGGATGTTGATGTTCTCTCCGTCATAGCGCTGCAGCATCTGCATGCATACAAACATGACGACGCCAGGAGCAAACACCCAGACAGCTTCCGCCATGCGGAAGAGTGCCATAAACGCCCCAGCAACCATCAGCAGGCCGCCCACCACGAATATAATAGTCTGTACCTTCGTCAGTTGTCTCATGCCTTACTCTTCCTCCTCCTGTTTCATATCGTCGCTCAGCACGAAGATGTCCTCGTCGTCAGCCTTCATGTAGTAACGTTCGCGGGCAATCTTCTCCATCGCCTTTGGGTCGCGGTCCAGCTCACGTATGCGCTTCTGGTTGTCTTCATGCTGCTTGTTGTACTCCTCTATCTCGTCCTGCAGGTCGCTGATGGTCTGCTTGTTGCGGAAATGGTTCCACACGCTGTTCTCATCGACAAAGCCAATGAACACAACGGCAAAGACGGTTACCAACGCATACTTGAACCACGTGGATGCCTTGATGAAGAGCCAAATGCTCGTGAAAAACTTCTTCATACGTCCCTCCTTATTATTATATTATTATAACAGATGCATCGTGCCGATGAGATACAGCAGTCCGTAGCCCATCACCATCGAGATGATACCTACAATGAGACCAATGCGCACCATATCCTTCTGCTGCACCAGGTTCGTGGCGTAGGCCAGCGCATTGGGCGGCGTAGAGATGGGGAGCACCATTGCACTCGAAGCGGCAATAGCCACACCAATGAGCACGGTGGGAGTGCCTCCGATGGGATCCAGCGCATCCTTCATAGCGGCACAGACAAATGCCAGGATAGGCATCAGCAGGGCTGCTGTGGCTGAGTTTGAGATAAAGTTAGACAGCAGGTAGCAGATAGCGCCTGAGATGAGCAGGATAGCAATGGGCGAGAAATCGCCGAACGGAATGCTCTGCACGGCATTCTCGGCCAGACCAGACTTGTTGAGTCCGTAACCCAGCGCGAAACCACCAGCTACCATCCAGATGACAGACCAGTTGATCTGCTCCAGGTCGCGCTTGGTGATGACGCCTGTCAGCGCAAACACCACAAACGGGATGAGTGCTACGGTATAGCTGTTGATGCCCGTCACGCTGTCGAGCAGCCACAGGGCAACCGTCACGAAGAACGTGACAATGACGATATACGAATGGGCGTTCTTCTTCATCTCGCCCTCAATCTCCAGTTCGATTCTCTTCTGGCTGAAGGGGAAGATGGTCTTCAGCAGCCACCAGCCAATGAACAGCAGCACGACTACCAGCGGCAACATGAACATCATCCACTGACCGAAGCCCAGGCCGAGGTTCAGTCCGCCGTCAGCAATAGGCGCATTCAGATACTTCATGGCGATGGTGTTCGGCGGGGTGCCGATGGGCGTTCCCATACCACCCAGATTGGCGGCCACAGGGATAGAGAGTGCCAGAGCGATACGTCCCTTGCCCTCAGGCGGCAACTGACGGAACACAGGCGTCAGGAAGGTCAGCATCATAGCTGCCGTAGCCGTGTTCGATACGAACATCGAGAACAGACCCGTGATGAGCAGGAAGCCCAGCAACACCATATTACTATTAGTGCCGAACGGCTTGAGCAGCACTTTTGCCAGCTGCACGTCCAAGCCCGTCTTCGTAGCGGCGATGGCCAGGATGAAGCCTCCGATGAACAGCATGATAACAGGGTCGGCAAACGTGGCCATCACTCCCTTATAGGAAAGGAGGTCACCCACCTGTGCCGGGTCACACATCCACTTGATGCCGCTGTCACTCGTGAAGAGCAGCATCAGACCGATGACAGCCACCGACGTGGCCCACGACGACACAATCTCCAAGATCCACATCAGCGTGGCAAAGGCGAAGATGGCGATGATACGCTGCTGGACGACGTTCAAATTATCAATACCGTACCACTCGGCAGGCATATTCCATAGTGTCAGCGTGACGGCCAACACAATCAACAACTTGACAAAACGGTTGAAAAGCTTGTCAGGACTGTACTTTCGGGCGTGACGAAAATCGCGTCCTTGCTCAATAATCTCGGCTCCTACATGTACGATTTTGGAGCTTCCAGGGAAATGAAACATACTTCTATTTATAAGTTAGCTTTAAAATTTGGGTGCAAAGGTACAAAAAAATAAACATTAAACATTAAACATTGAAGTTTTTTTTGTACCTTTGTCCTCGCTTATCAATAAAACTATGGAAGAATATATTGTTTCGGCACGGAAATACAGGCCAATGACCTTCGACAGCGTCGTAGGACAGCTCGCGCTGACCACCACGCTGAAGAATGCCGTCAAGAGCGGAAAGCTGGCTCACGCCTACCTCTTCTGCGGCCCGCGAGGCGTCGGTAAGACCACCTGTGCACGTATTTTCGCTAAAGCCATCAACTGCCTCACGCCTACTGCCGACGGCGAGGCCTGCGGACAATGTGAGAGCTGTCAGGCCTTCAACGAGCAGCGTTCGTACAACATCTTCGAGCTTGACGCAGCCTCCAACAACAGCGTGGAGCACATCAAGACGCTCATGGAGCAGACGCGCATTCCGCCGCAGGTGGGCAAGTATAAAGTGTTTATCATCGACGAGGTGCACATGCTCTCGACGCAGGCCTTCAACGCCTTCCTGAAGACGCTCGAGGAACCGCCCCAGCACGTCATCTTCATTCTCGCCACCACAGAGAAACACAAGATTCTGCCCACCATCCTGAGCCGCTGTCAGATTTACGACTTCGAGCGCATGACCGTGCAGGGCACCATCGACCACCTGAAGTACGTGGCAGACAAAGAGGGCATCCAGTACGAGGACGAGGCACTCGCCGTCATCGCCGAGAAAGCTGACGGCGGCATGCGCGACGCGCTCTCCATCTTCGACCAGGCAGCCTCCTTCTGTCAGGGCAACATCACCTACCAGAAGGTTATTCAGGATCTGAACGTGCTCGATGCCGAGAACTACTTCAGCATCATCGACCTCGCCGTAGAGAACAAGGTGAGCGACATCATGCTGCTGCTCAATAGCATCATCAACAAAGGGTTCGACGGAGGACTGCTCATTCAGGGACTGGCCAAGCACGTGCGCAACGTGCTGATGGCGAAGGATGCCGCCACCCTACCCCTGCTCGAGGTGAGCCAGCAGCAGCGCGAGCGTTTCCAGCAGCAGGCACAGAAGTGCGACACGCGCTTCCTCTACCAGGCGCTGCGGCTGATGAACCAGTGCGACATCAACTATCGTCAGTCGGCCAACAAACGACTGCTCGTCGAGCTGACGCTCATAGAGATTGCGCAGATTACGCAACCTGACGACACGCCTGTCGCGGGGCGCCGCCCTAAGCGACTGAAAACCCTGTTCAAGCAACTGCTGCAACAGTCTCAGCCAAAGAACACAGCCCCGCAGGTAGCTGTGGCTGAGCCTGTCGTAGCCCCACGCCCTGTGGTTACTTCCGTTAAACAGCAACCTACGGCACCGCAGGGTGCCCCCAGGCTGAAGCGCACCATCACCTTCTCATGGAACAACCTACTCCATAAAGACAACGGACTACAGTCGGCTGACAACCAACAGGACGCTGACCAGCCGAATGAGCAGAAGCCGTTTACCAATCAGGAGCTGCAACTGGAATGGCTCTCCATGTGCAACCGTATGCCCATCAAGAACCAGCAGCTCTTAGGCATCGCCACCCGCATGAAAAACCTCTGTCCGTGCATCACGGAGTTCCCAGCCGTCGAACTGCAGGTCGAGAACACGCTGGTGAAGGAACAGATAGAGCAGATTCACGGAAAGATTCTCACTACGCTCAAGCATTATCTGCACAACAGCGACATCACGCTTACCGTCAACGTCGTTGAGCACGACGCCCCCGTGCGCATACTCAGCCGCAGGGAGCAGTTTGAGCTGATGGAGAAAGAAAATCCCTCAGTCGGCCGACTGAGGGAAGCATTCGATTTGGAGCTGGCTTAAATCAGCGTCATCCCCAATTCCTTACATTCCTGACGCATGTCTTCAGGCCAGATTGACGCCTGAATCTCACCGATGTGCGCCTTGTGCAGTAGCACCATGCAGAGACGACTCTGTCCTATACCGCCGCCTATGCTCAGGGGCAGCTCGTCGTTCAGCAGCTTCTGGTGGAAGTACAACTGCTCGCGCTGCTCCTGATGTTCAATCTTCAACTGGCGCAGCAGGCTCTCCTTATCCACGCGGATACCCATCGACGACAGCTCGAAGCTGCGTCCCAGCACAGGATACCAGATGAGGATGTCACCGTTCAGACCCTTCAGTCCGTCCTCGCCTTCCGTCGTCCAGTCGTCATAGTCAGGCGCACGACCGTCGTGCTTCTCGCCGTTGGCCAGCTTGCCGCCTATACCTATTATAAATACGGCACCATACTTCTCGCAGATGGCATCCTCGCGCTCCTTCGGCGTCTTGTCAGGATACATCTCCAGCAGCTGCTCGCTGTGAATGAACGTAATCTTCTCAGGCAGGAAGGGCTTGATCTGCGGATACGTCTCGCAGGTCAGGTATTCCGTGCGACGAATGGCAGCATAGATGCGCTCCACCACGTTCTTCAGGAACGACACCGTGCGCTGTTCCTTCGTGATGACAGCCTCCCAGTCCCACTGGTCAACGTACAGCGAGTGCAGGTTGTCCAGCTCCTCGTCGGCACGGATGGCGTTCATGTCCGTATAGATGCCGTAGCCCGGCTCAATCTTGTACTCCGCCAGACTCAGACGCTTCCACTTGGCCAGCGAGTGCACCACCTCAGCCTTGGCGTCGCCCAGGTCCTTGATGGGGAACGTCACAGCACGCTCCACGCCGTTCAGGTCGTCGTTGATGCCCAGTCCCTGCAGCACGAACAGCGGAGCCGTCACGCGACGCAGACGCAGTTCAGTCGAAATATTCTGTTGGAAAAACTCTTTAATCAGTTTGATACCCTGCTCCGTCTGCTTCATGTCTAACAGACGCTCATAGTTGTTGGGTTTAATCAGTTGACTCATCGATATAATTTACAATTTATTGACGGATTTTACAAATTTGCGTGCAAAGGTACTACTTTTACTTTAATATGCAAGCAAAAACGTCAATTATTTTTGCAAAACGTCAGTTTTTATTGATTTTCGCTGTCATTCTGCGCCAGCCACGCCTATCAATCTTACTCCTTTATTGAAGGCATATTCTTTAATGTTTAATCTTTAATCCTTAATTTTTAATGTTTAATGTTCAATGTTTAATCTTTTTTTATTACCTTTGCAACCGCTTTACGCAACCATTGGTCCCGTAGCTTAGCTGAATAGAGCGTCAGATTCCGGTTCTGAAGGTCCAGGGTTTGAATCCCTGCGGGATCACATACAAATAAATGGGCTTCGACGAAAACTTGTTTTCAGTTGAAGTCCATTTTGTTTGGATGTCAGAACTGCCCGTGGCAGGGCTGGGAAAGACGAAGTCAATTCCAAGGGATCACGAAAGACGAAGTCATTCCTACTGCTCCCTCTCCTTATACTCCTGCGGATTGATGCCGGTCGCGCGCTTGAAGTACCGGCAGAAATTGGCGGTTGTGGGAAAACCGAGCTGGAAGGCAGTTTCCTTGACTGTCTGTTCGGGATGCGCGTCCATGATGCTCTTCGCCTGCGTCGCCACATACTGCTGAATCCATTCCAGGGGTGAGAGACCGCCAGAGAACTGACGGAACACTTTCGAGAAGTACCGCGGGTCATAGTCCATCAGCCTGGCATAGAACTGGACATTGCGGCTCTCCCTGTAGTGCTCTACCACCAGGTTGCAGAACTGCGTGTAAAGCTTTGCCGAAGAGCTCTTCGCCCACTCTCTGTCCTGCTCGCGACGGTAGTAGTTGATGAACTCGTAGCCCACAGCCAGCTGCGAGAGCAACATCCTCCGGCGCAGTTGCAGGTCATATTCGTCGTGCGAAGCGATTGCTCCCAATAGCTCGTTCAGCGCCATCATGCGCTTGGCTTGTACATCGGTCAGATGACATCTCGGCGCGGTTGCGAACTTGTCATAATCGTGGCTGAAGATGTGTGACCTCAGTTCGCTGTACATCTCCGCTGAAATGATAATGCATTGATAGGTGTAATCCTCCGTATACGCTATGCGTCGCAAGACATGACCTGGCAAAAGTACTCCCAAATCGTTCTTTTCGATTGTTAACTCCTGCATGTCGAACATGACGCGTGCACTGCCGCGCATACACATAATAATAGTGATGTGCGGGAATACCTCATCTACGCCAATCCTGAGGCTACCGCGCATCTCTTTTCTCACACACACTCCGTTCTGTTCAACGGACTGTAGTAGTTGGTCTAATGATGCATCCATCTGTGCCATTTTCTTGTCTTTTTCTGTTGCAAAATTACAATTAAATTTCGAAATACAACCAAAAATCACACATTTTGATAGCAAAAAGGCGAAAATCGGTAGTATTTTCATGCTATGAACAGTTGCGTATAATACAAAAAAGCACTACCTTTGCAACCATATACCATTACATATATATGAAATAGAATATGATTATGAGAAAAAGAATCGCCATAACCACCCCATTACTATTACTGGCAACCTCGTTCTGCCACGCACGGTCATTGACGGAGTCCGAGGCCAACACCATCATCGTGATACTGTTGTCCGTTGTGCTGTTGCTGGTCGTGCTCGGAATTTTTTCCCTGCGCTACAACAGGATTATCAGCCAGCGAAACGAACAGCTGCTCCGAATACTCAATGCGTTGGATGACTATCGTACCATTGTGGCCAACGGGGCCCTGTCGTTTGACGAGCAGGAAGATGTGCTGAAGATACAGCAGCCGAAGTCGAAGGCCGCCAAGGAAGCCCAAGTGAACGGCAGTCAGGCGTTCTACGTGAAGATGGATGCCCGCATAAACAAGGAGAAGCCCTTTACAGATCCCGCCTTCAACCAGCAGGCGTTGGCAGAGTTCATGGGAGTCAGTCTGGAAGATTTCTGCATGCTTGTGCCGCGCTATACGGACCCCAGGAGAACGGCAGACTACATCAACTCCCTACGTGCGGAGTACGCTGCAAAGCTGCTCATGGAACACACGGACGACTCGATGGACGACATTGCCGGCAAGTGCGGCTTCAAGGACACAGCAGCCTTCATCAGCGCCTTTAAGTTCTCCTTCGGCATCACTCCAACAGACTACCTGAACACCTTAAGTAGAATGTTCAAGAACAAAGTATAGGGAAGAATAAGAAGATGAAGACGATACTCCGCAGATATTGGCTGATTATATCCGTTGCCCTGTCGCTTGTGTTACTGGCTCTCCTGCTGGTCTTGCAGCACGTAGGTGTTATAGACTGGCAGCTGGGGACCATCTTCACAATAGTCCTGATTGCCTTCCTGTTGGTCGTCTGCCTGAAGGGAAAACGGGACATCGACCGATTAGACCGCAAATAAGAACTACAATGGCATCCTGCGCCTGAACTTCCGCCCGGTAAAGATGGGCTATGACTTCTCGATTGACGGCTACGCCATCGCTGTGTGCAACGAACTGCGTCAGGCACTTGAAGGCCTTGTAGAGGAAGTGTGAGTGTAAACCAATGACCGCGTCAATTACAATTACAGTTATTACAGTTTTAAAATGGATGGTCACATCCTCTTTTAAATACTATATAACTTATTAATATATAGATAGTTAATATATATAAGGAGAGGATGGCAACCCTCGAAAAATAAACTGTAATAACTGTAATTGTAATTACTGGCCAGTAATTATTCATCTAAAAAGCTGAAATACAATGAAATACGACATTAGTAAACAAAAGGCTCCCGAGATGCCTAAGCTCGGAAAAGGTACAGAATGCATCAAATTGCTTCTCTCGCAGGCATCAAAAGACATGTATGAACCCCTGATTCCGATGTTTTTCCCCATCCTTGGCGCACACATCAGCGTTGCAAAATTTCAGTATCTGAGCATAATTGGAAGGTATTTGTGGTGATTTCTGTCAGTCGCCCCGACTTTTCCCGTAATGAATCGCATAGTTTCATGGCATGAAAAGGGTGGTTTCATGGCATGAAAAGTGTGGTTTGAAGGTGGAGCCGACTCCGTAAAGACAGCCCCCTGTAGTCCCCCAAAAGGGGGACGAAAGGAGGGAGTGCTTCCACCTTTCACCAAAGAACCTCCCCGGAAGGGGGAGGCTTTTTATTGCTTTTGCTTTTGCTTTTTCTTCTTCTTGATTTCGTAAATCATGGAAATGAAGGCGATGCCTACGCCAAGGAGTCCCACCATCAGGGAGATGAGGTCGTAGTTCTCTTTTGCCCAAGTCATGAATGTATCCATAATGCTTTCTATTCTGGCGACAAAGTTAAGAATTATATTCGAGATAACGGGTATTGTAACGCACTTTTTTTCATCAGTTGCCCCAATCACGCGGTCCACCGCCCCATCCTCCGCGACGGCCGCGACGACCGTCACCACCCCGTCCGCCACCTCGTCCGTTGCCGTTGCCTGCACCGAAAAGATTTAGTCGGTAGCTGACGTGCAGCATGGCATAAGTGGTGATGGTGTTCACCTCCTGATCGCGCCAGCCGTTGGCATTGACAGTACGCGAGAAGGTGGTCTGCTGTCGAAGGATGTCGTACCATTGCAGCATGACGGTGAGCGCCTTGTTGCGCAGGAAGCTGTGCGACAGCTGGGCATTCCACAGCAGTTCGTTGGTGTTGAGCGTCTCGTCGGCATAGCCACGCTTGCTGAACATGTGGAAGTCGGTAGAGAGGTTGGAGCCCCACGGGAAGGTGATCTTGGTGTTACCGCCATAGGAGAAGTTCCACGTGGTCAGGTTGTTGGAGGCCTGCAGTCGGTTCTCGGTACGGGCGAAGGTGGTGCGTGCGTTCAGCGAGACGCTGAGCCACTGGTTGCGGTAGCTGAGCGACACGGAGGGGTTCACGTTGTAGGTGTGCGTCACGTTACGGTCAGGCTGTGCCGTGCGGTTCAGGTTGACGTAACCCACGCGGTGGGCGTAGCTGGCATTGGCGGAGCCGGAGATGTCCCAGCGGTTCAGCGTGTCGAGTCCCACGGTGAAGCCCATACCGAAGTTGGCGCTCCAGTTGCCGTTGATGTTCTCCGGCCGTGAGATGCGTCCTCCCGTGGTCTCATCGTAGGTCACGACGTTGCCGATGCTGTTGGTGGTCAGCTGCCATCGGGTGTTGGCGTTGAAGCTCCAGTTCCGCTGGTTCTTGGGCACCTGGTATCCGAGGCTGTCGGTGACGAGGGTGGGCTGTCGCATCATCTGGAAGTTGGCTGTGAGGTTGGAATTGAAGGCGGGCACCAGTCCGGGGTTACCCACGGTGATGTTCAGGGGGTTGGTGTCGTCGTAGATCTCGAGCAGCTGCGTGATGCTTGGCTGCTGCGTCTGTCCGCGGAACTGCACCTGCAGGTTGGTCTGCTGGTTGAAGCGGTAGCGCAGGTTGAGGGTTGGCGAGATGTTGGTCACCGTGCGGACGGTATCGACGGGATATCCCAGATACTCCTGGATGAAATGCGAGCGCTGGGGCATCAGGGACACGCCGACGTTCATGTTGATCTTGTCGCGGACGTAGCGCAGCTGCACCTCGGCCGTGTGGTTATACTCCGTGCGCTCCGAGTAGCGGCTCAGCCGGGGACTGAGATAGCTCTCGTAGGGATTGTCCAGATAACCGAACAGCGCCGTCCAGTCGCGATAGTCCTGCAAGACCTCTGCAAAGGCCTCCGGGCTGTAGTCTGGGAAGTCGTAGGTCAGCGGGTCGCTCTTCTGGTGGTTGTAGCCGTATCGGTAGTTCAGTTGCAGGAAGAGACCCTGCTGTCCGCCTCCGCGATTACGTCCACCAGGCCCACCAGGACCACCAGGACCACCAAACCCACCCCCGGGACCTCCCTGTGAGGGAGGAGCAAAACCGCCTTCCCTGGGCGCAGCCTCCGGTCTCCTTTCGTCAGGGCGAGGCTGTGGAGCAGTACTGAATGTCCACAACGGCTCGGTATAGGTGATGCCCAGCGAATAGCTCAGGTTGTCGTTGGCAGAGACGGTATAGCGGTTGGTCTGATAGGTGGAGTCCTCGCCCAGGTGGTTCTTCTGCTGGTACAAGTGTACGGCCGAGAGACTGGCGTTCTGGCCGCTGCCGTCGCGATAGCTGAAGTTGGCGCTCAGGGCCACGTTGCGACCATTGTCACCCAAGCGGCGGAAGAGCTGCAATTGTGTGTTGATGTTCGTGTTGTCACCATAGTTCAGCGACTTGTTCAGGCGGCTATTGACCACCTGCGAGAGGCTGCTCAGCGTCCACAGGCCTTCCTCGCTCAGCGGGTCGCTGACGTAGTCGTAGGGGTTGGCATTGAACGATGCCGAGGTGGAGAAGCTCCTGCTGTCGTTCGTCGAGAAGCTGATGTCAGGCCGGAACGAGAGGGTGGTCTTCGGGTCGATGGTCCATTGCAGGTTCATGTTGGCCGTCCAGCTGTTGTTGCGCGAGTAGCTCTGGCTGATGCTGTTCGAGAAGGCACCGCCACGGGTGATGACGAAGCTCTCGGAGGCCGTGCGGTTCCAGTTGTCCGCATCGCCATGATTCCACGTCACGCGCCCGCTCAGCTTCAACTTGTTCTGCTGCTCGTAGCTGATGTCCAGCGCACCGGTCTTCGTTGAGCGCTGACCCTGTCCGTTGCCGCGTCCTCGTCCGCCTCTTCCGCTGAAGTTGCGGTCGTTCACATTGTTGGCATTACCCATAAACGTATAGCGCACGTCACCAAAGGGCTTCATCGCCGTCAGACGGATACCGTAGCGGCCGTCAGTACCAATGCCCACGTCAGGGTTGGCCTGCAGGCCCTTTCTGACACTACGCCTGGTGACAAACTCCAGCACGAAGTCGTCGTTGCCGTCGTCGATGCCCGTCAGGCGGCTCAGGTCACTCTTCTCGTCGTAGGCCTTCACCTGCTCGACCACGTACGAGGGAAGGTTCTTCATCACCGCATCGTTATTGCCCGTCATGAAGTCACGGCCGTCCATCTTGAAGCGCCTCACCTCCTTGCCGTTGATGCTGATCTTGCCGTCATCGTCAATCTTGGCACCGGGCAAGGCCTCCACCAGCGCCTCGATGACCGACCCCTCAGGCACGCGGTAGGCGTCGGCATTATACACCACCGTATCGTCCTTGATGACCATCTTGGGCACGTTAGCCGTCACCACCGCCTCCTCCAGGTTGGTGGCATCGGGCACCAGGGCTATCGTGCCGAGCGCCTGCGTATGGCCGGCCGTCAGCGTCACGTGCTGTTCTGCCGTCTTATAGCCCAGGTACGATATGCGTAGCAGATATTGTCCCGACGTCCGGTTGGTGCTCAGCGAGAAAGCTCCCTGCGCGTTCGAGAAGGTTCCCCCGACAAATGTCGTGTCCCTGCCCAGACGGTACAGTTGTATGGTTGCCCTTAGCAGCGCCTCGTTGGTCTCTTCATCCGTCACACGACCCGTCAGCGAAGTCTGTCCCGACATTCGCAGTACAGCCATACAACACAAAAGAAATAACAGTACGGTTCGTAAATGACACATAAATTTTGTGTTAGTTTTCTATTTTGACGTAATAACAAGTAAAAAAGTTTAAAATGAAATCATACTTCGCAAAAATCTTATTACTTTTGCAACGATAAACCATCAAGAAAATAACGAACGACCGAAAATTATAAACTACAAATATGAAAAAACTATTATTATCAACCATGATGCTGGCTTTCGTCGCCATGACGGGACTGGCGAAGGATGTGGTGTGGGAACAGCCTACCATCGAGTACGGAACCAACTATGGCGACGGATACTTCAATCTCGCACTTGACGTGACGAGGGTGGAGCTGAAGGACAACGAGACCGTGGTGTATATTACTGCATCGTTGCGGTCGGACCATCCTGACCACTACTGGTTCCAGTTTGTGGGCGACACCTATCTAAAGGTTGGCGAACAGCGCTATACCCTCGTCTCTGCCGACGGCATAGAACTCAACAAGCACCTTCATACGAACAAGGACGGCAAGCTCGATATGGCGTTCCACTTTCCACCGCTGCCGAAGGACACCAAGGCGTTCGACTTCATCGAGGGCGACGGACAGGGTGCCTTCCAGATTAAGGGCATCAAGCCTGTGGAGGAGCGTTGGAAGCAGCTCTTCCCTTCCTACTGGCGCGACGATAAGGGCGACTGGAAGATTGCCTTCCTGGACGACTGCGCCATCTACAACTGCCAGTTCTGGAACTACAAACAGCGCGACGTGAACGCTAATACTGGTGAGGCTACTATCGTCATGACTAATGGTAGTGATGAACTGAAGGTCGTTATCGGTAAGGATAAGAAAGGTCAGCGCACGATACAGATAGGCAGCAACAAGGCTGTGTATTCGATGATTACCAGTCGTTTCCTGCCTGACTATCCTACTAAGGACACCCGTGAGGGCTTTGTGAACTCTGGCTATAAGGAGGACACCATCACCGTTGTGGGCTGGGTTAAGGATATGCCGGAGTTTTTCAAGCAGTTGAAGACTTTCGACTTCGGCTATCAGGACCTCTATACGGACAAGCAAACGTCTGCCCATGCCGAACTGGACGAGCAGGGGCGTTTCTGCGTAAAAATCCCCATCCTAAACAGTACGGCATTCTACATTGACTGGGGGCGTTGCTTCATCCGCACGATGTTCGAGCCGGGCAAGACCTACTTCCTGCTCTACGACTTCAAGGAAGGGCGCCGTTTCTTCATGGGTGACGACTGCCGCCTGCAGAACGAGCTATTCAAGTATCCGCTCGACTGGCAGTACATAGAATTGTATGACGGGCTGGAGACTGCCGGCAAAGGAAGCGCGGAACTTTTTGAGCCATACATTGCCTCCGTCGATAGTCTCATCAAGTCACAGTTCGCCCACTTCGACGCGCTCTGTGAGCAACATCCCACGCTCTCCACCCGCTTCAACCTTTACAGAAAAGGCAACACGCTGACGCAGCAGGCATTCGCTTTTGGACAGGCCCGCTTCCACGTCAAGGGTGCGGTGCTCACCGACCATGCCCGCCGCTATGCCTACGACATGTTCTGGACGAAGATGGAGAAGCCCTATACGCTGCATCGCAACCTCGGCGCTTTCCTGCGCGACTATCTGGACGATGCCTCACGGGCACGCAACGCCGTGTTCTCATATAATCTCCGTGACCACTACCAGGAGTTCGCCACCAACGACGAAGAACTGGCACTGCTCACACGTTGGAAGGAATGGGCAGACAAAGTTGCGCCGCTCATCGAGGCAGAACCCACCTTTGATGCGAAGGTACGCAAGTCGCAGGAACTCGACTCGCTGAATGGAGACTTGATCAAGGAGGTGGATAAGATTGTCCAGTCGCCAAGGGCCTCAAAGATCATCAATGGAGGAATGCTCATAAACACTTTGAAACAACACGTCTTGACACTCGACTCACTCGGCGCCGACCCGTTTATCA
>CACXJZ010000024.1 GCA_902768105.1 uncultured Prevotellaceae bacterium | reverse complement strand
AAAGATGGCGCTTTTCTGACAATTATTCGTATATTTGCGAAATGATTTATCAAGAAAAGGTATGAAAAAGATATTGATGCTGGCCGTGCTGGCCGCAAGTCTGAGTCTGACCATGAGTGCGCAGACGACGCTGAAGAAGGTGTATAACGAAGACATAGACCCCATGGCGCAGATAGACCAGGCGCTGGTGAAGGCCAAGGCGGAGGGGAAGTTCGTGGTGTGTCAGGTGGGCGGCAACTGGTGTCCGTGGTGCCTGAAGTTTGCGGACTTCATTGAGAAAGACACCGCCATCAGCCGCATGATTGACGAGAACTTCGTGTATATCCACGTGAACTATAATCCGCGGAAGTCGCAGGGCGAGGAGAAGCTGGCACAGGGCCGTGCGCTGATGAAGCGTCTGCACAATGCCGGCCGCTTCGGCTATCCGGTGTTTGTGGTGCTGGACGAGGAGGGGCAGGTGCTCCACCTGCAGGACTCGGGCTTGCTGGAGGAGGGCGAGAGCTACAACCAGCAGAAGGTGATGAGCTTCTTCAAGAACTGGACGCCGAAGGCAGTCGGGAAATAGGTACTATCCGTTGTTGCGATGAAACTGAAATTCAGCATAGAATACGGCACGGCGTGGGGTGAGAGCCTGCACGTCATGATGGAATACAGGAGTCTGGACGGTACGGTGAGGCAGCACGACCTGCTGATGCAGACGGAGGACGGCGAGCAGTGGACGCTGGAGACGGCCGCCCTGGAGAGCCGCCAGCACCCCTTGAGCGAGATATGCTACTGCTACGAGGTGCACGACGCTGAGGACCGCCTGTTGCGCAGGGAGTGGGACATGGTGCCCAGGCGCTACTTCTTCGACTCGTCGAAGGACTACGTGTTCCGTGACCAGTGGCGCGACATTCCGCTGTGCTTCCACCTCTACACGAACGCTTATGCCGCGATGACCCACCGCACGGTGGGCGAGCAGGTGGAGGCGCTACGTCTGCCGCTGTTCCGCAGGACGGTGATTTTCCGCGTGTCGGCACCCCAGTTGCAGCCAGGTCAGGCGGTTGCCATTTGTGGCAGCCATCCTGCCATCGGTTCGTGGAACACCAGCCGCTACCTGCGTATGGAGTATGCCGGTCAGCACGAGTGGATACTGTCCGTGGATGCGCTGAGTATGCTGTTCCCCCTGGAATATAAGTACGTCATCGTGGACGACAAGACGCACTCCTTCGTGCAATGGGAGGAAGGGGAGAACCGCATCATCAATGGCGAGCAGACCGTTGACAATAACAGCTATGCAGGCGGTAACGACAATTCGCAACTGCCGATGGTCAGTTCCCACTTGAGCGAGGGCTCCGTGCTGGTGCTCTACGGCGACCAGCTGCGCGTGAGCGAGGGCGAGTGGCGTGCGGCAGGCGTTGTGGTGCCCGTGTTCTCGCTGCGTTCGGCGACGAGCTATGGCGTGGGCGACTTCGGCGACCTGAAGCGCCTGGTGGACTGGGCTGCGCTGACGGGCATGAAGGTCATTCAGACGTTGCCCGTGTGTGACACGACGCTGACGCACCGCTGGGGCGACTCCTATCCTTACAACATCGTGAGCTGCTTTGCGCTGCATCCGCACTACCTGGATTTGGAGGCGCTGGGGACGTTGAAGTCGAAGGCGCGCATGACGGCTTATCACCGTCAGCGTCAAGAGCTTAATGCGCTTCCCTATAGCGACTACGAGGCCGTTGACCGCGTGAAGACCGCCTACGTGAAGGAGCTCTTCGAGGAGAGCGGCCAGCAAACCTTGAAGTCGAAGGACTACCAGGAATGGGCTGCTGCGAATGAGTGGTGGCTGAAGGACTACGTTACCTTTGGGGAAGAAGGAAGAGGGAAGATGGAAGAGTTAAGGAGCTTCGTGCAATACCATCTGCACCTGCAGCTGAAGGCTGCTGCCGACTACGCCCGCGAGAAGGGTATCGTGCTGAAGGGCGACCTGCCCATCGGCGTGAACCGCGAGAGCGTGGAGACCAGGTGCCACCCCGAGCTGTTCCACCTGGACATGCAGGCAGGCGCGCCGCCCGACGCTTTCTCCGTGAACGGCCAGAACTGGGGCTTCCCGACGTATAACTGGCTGAAGGCTGATGGCGATTCTTCACTCTTCACTCTTCACTCTTCACTGACGGACTGGTTCCGGCGGAGGCTGAAGCACATGGAGCAATATTTCGACGCGCTGCGCATAGACCACGTGCTGGGATTCTTCCGCATCTGGGAGATTCCTGTGGACGCCGTGCATGGCGTGCTGGGACACTTCTCGCCGGCGCTGCCGCTGACGGTGGGCGAGATAGAATACTTCGGGCTGTCGTTCCGCAAAGAGCTCTACACGCAGCCGTACATCAACGACCGCATCATAGACCGCATATTCGGCATACACGCTGCCTACGTGCGTGAGAACCTGCTGACGGTGAAGGCCTACGGGCTGTATGACCTGAAGGCGGAGTTCCGTACGCAGCGGCAGGTGGAGCAGTACTTTGCAGGGAAGACCGACGAACACAGCGTGTGGATACGCGACGGCCTGTACAGGCTCATCAGCAACGTGCTGTTTGTGGAAGACCCGCGACAGAAGGACATGTACCATCCGCGCATAGCGGCGACGAAGGAACCCATCTTCCACTCGCTGAGCGACGAGCAAAAAGATGCGTACATGCGGCTGTACAACAACTACTTCTACCAGCGCCACAACTTCTACTGGGGCGGACAGGCGCTGAAGCGGCTGCCTGCCATCCTGCACGACACGCGTATGCTGATATGTGCAGAGGACCTGGGCATGCTGCCTGACTGCGTGCAGCCCGTGCTGGATCAGCTGCGCATACTGACGCTGGAGATACAGTCGATGCCGAAGCAGCAGGGCGAAGAGTTCGGACACGTGGATGCCTATCCGAAGCGTAGCGTCTGCACCATCTCCACGCACGACATGGCACCGTTGCGCCTGTGGTGGGAGGAGAGTCCGGAGCGTACGCAGCGCTACTACATCACGATGTTGCAGAAGGAGGGTAGGGCGCCGCAGCAGTTGCCTGCGCACCTGGCTGAGGAGATCATTGCCCGCCACCTGTACTGTCCGTCGATGATGTGTCTGCTGTCGTTGCAGGACTGGCTTGCGATGGACCGTGAGCTGCGCGGGAAGGACGTGCGAGCCGAGCGCATCAACGTGCCGAGCGACCACTATAACCGTTGGCAATGGCGCATGCATCTCAACATCGAGGAACTCCTCGATGCTGAGCGCTATAACAAAAAAATCAGGACGATGATTACGCGCAGCAGGCGGTAATCATACGCGCAAAAAACTTAATACTTATTCGTGTCGGATGGCCTCGATCGGGTCCATGTTGGCTGCTTTCTGTGCAGGGATGTAGCCAAAGAGCACGCCGATGCACACGCACACCAGGAACGAGACGTAGATGCTCCAGGCGGGTACGGAGCTAGGCATGCCGAACGACGCGACGAACGTGCTGGCTCCGACACCTACCAGCACACCTATAAGTCCGCCCGTCAGCGATATGAGCACCGACTCGATGAGGAACTGCAGGGAGATGACCGGTCCGGTGGCTCCGACGGCCATGCGCAGACCAATCTCCTTGGTACGTTCGGTGACTGATACGAGCATGATGTTCATGATGCCGATGCCGGCGACGAGCAGCGAGAAGGCTGCTGCCACAACGAGGATGATGGTCACGGTGTCCATCGTGGATGACATGGTCTCCATCATCTCTGCCTGTGAGCGGATGGTGAAGTCGTCGTCAGCATCTTCCTTCAGTTTGTGGTTGTCGCGCAGTATCTGCGTGAGTTCCTCGATGGCGGCATCGCTCAGTTCCTCGGTGACTGCCGAGCAGACGATGCTCGAGAAGTAGGTCTGTGCTGCGATGCGCTTCATGACGGTGGTGTAGGGGGCGATGATGACGTTGTCCTGGTCCATGCCCCACGAGTTATATCCCTTCGACTTCAGCACGCCGACGATGCGCATGGGAATGCTTTTGAAGCGAACGGTCTTGCCCACGCAGTCGGCTCCCTCGCCAAACAGCTCCTTGACGATGGTGGTACCTACGACGCACACCTTGGCTGCCTTCCTGATGTCCTCGTCGGTGAAGCAGTCGCCCTTCTCAACGTTCCACAGCTTGATGTCGAGGTACTCGGCACTCTCGCCATAGACGGTCGTGTTGGTGTTGTTGTTGCCGTAGATGACCTGACCGCTGGCCGTCACCTCGGGCGACACGTTGGTCACAAACTTCTTCTCGCGCATGATGCGTTCGTAGTCGGCCATCTTCAGCGTCTGCATGGATGACGGGTCCTGACGCACGCCGCCACGCATGTCGGCACCCGGGCGGATGGTGAGCAGGTTCGTACCCATTGTTGACAGTTCGGCACGTATGCTCTCCTTCGAGCCCTGTCCGATGCTCATCATGATGATGACGGCCGCCACGCCGATGATGATGCCGAGCATAGAGAGGAACGATCGCATCTTATTGTTGGCTACAGCCTTCAGGCTGACCTTAAACAGATTGAGTATATTCACCTTATTCTAATTTACAATTTGACAATTTATTGACGAATTTGGCTATTTTACCATTAGTCATCCTTAATCACCGGCAGGGCAGCGAGCGCCTCGGCTGCCGACTTGATGTTGGTGTTGACGGTATCCTCGCGTATCTTGCCGTCGCGCAGGTTGATGTTGCGGCTGGAGTATTCGGCAATCTCAGGGTTGTGGGTGACGAAGATGATGGTGTGGCCCTGACGGTAGAGCTCCTGGAAGAGCACGAGCATCTCGAACGACGTGCGGGTGTCGAGGTTACCCGTGGCCTCGTCAGCCAGGAGCACGGCAGGGTCGTTGACCAGTGCGCGGGCGATGGCCACGCGCTGCATCTGTCCGCCCGACATCTCGTTGGACTTGTGTTCCATGCGGTCAGCCAGTCCCACGGCAGTAAGTGCCTTGATGGCGCGCTCACGACGCTCGGATGCCGACACGTCAGAGTTGTACATCAGCGGCAGTTCGACGTTCTCGAGAGCGGTGGTCTTCGGCAGCAGGTTGTAGTTCTGGAACACGAAGCCAATCTTGCGGTTGCGCAAGTGGGCGCGCTGTGTCTTCGACATGGAGCGTACGGACACCCCATCGAGGAAATACTCGCCGCTGGTGGGTGTGTCGAGGCAGCCCAGCTGGTTGAGCAGTGTCGATTTGCCAGAGCCGGACGTGCCCTGTATGGTCACGAACTCGCCTTCGTAAATCTTGAACGACACGCCGCGCAGGGCCTTCACCGTCTCGGAGCCCACCTGGAAGTAGCGCTTCACGTTCTGCAGCTCAATGACGCATTTCCTTCCGGTCTCCGGCTGCTGACTATTAGCTGTTGACTCCATAAGTTACTTCTTCTGTTGATTGCCGTTCTGTCTGTTGTTTCCTCTCGGTCTGGGCATGAAGGGGTTGCCGCCCTGCTCGCCCTGGGACATGTCGGGCATGCCGCTGTTGATGCTGAACTCCGTCAGTACCTTCGTGCCCTCGCTGATGCCGCCGGTAATCTCTGTCAGCACGCCGTTGGTGGTGCCGACTTTAACGGCATGAGCCTTGAACACGTCGCCCTCGAGCGTCCATACCTTGTGCTCAGCATCGCAGTCCTGAATGGTTTGGCCCTCCCTGAGCAGCGCCTCGTTGGGCATGAAGTGCAAGGCACGTACGGGAACAGCCAGCACGTCGTTCTTCTCGAGTGTGTAGATGGTGACGTTGGCCGTCAGTCCGGGCTTCAGCTTCAGGTCGTCGTTGCGGGCGGAGATGACCACCTCGTAGGTGACGACGTTGCTCTCGGTGGTAGCCTGCTGGCGCACCTGTGTCACCTGTCCCTCGAACGAGTCGTCGGGGAAGGCATCGACGGTGAACGTCACGTGCTGTCCTTCCTTTACGCCACCGATGTCGGCCTCGTCGATGTCGGCAATGACACGCATGTCGGTCAGGTCCTGTGCGATGGTGAACAGCTCAGGCGTATTGAATGATGCTGCAACGGTCTGTCCTTCCTCTACCGCCTTCGAGAGCACGATGCCGTCGATGGGCGAGGTGATGGTGGCATAGCCGAGGTTCGTCTGTGCCTTCTTCACGCTCTCACGCGAGGATGCCACCTGCTCCTTGGCCTGGAGGTAGCTGAGTCGGGCACTCTCGAAGTCGTCGGCACTCACCAGTCCCTTGTCGTAGAGCGTCTTGTAGCGTTGGTAGTTGTCCTGCTGGTAGTTCAGCGCGCTCTGTGCACTGGAGAGGTTGGCCCTTGCCGTGCTGAGCTCGCTGGTGAGGTTGGTCTTGTCGAGCTCGGCGATGACCTGTCCTTTCTTGACCACGGAGTTGTAATCGACATAGAGCTTCGACACGATACCGCTCACCTGTGTACCCACGGTGACGCTGGTCACAGGCTCAATGGTTCCTGTGGCGGTGATGGTGTTCTGTATCTTCTGCTTGGTTACAGTGGCCGTCTCAAACGTCACTTTCTCTTCTTTCTTGCCGCCAAACATCAGCATGGCGATAATGACGATGATGACCACAGCACCAACGCCAATCCAAAGTTTCTTGTTCTTCATATGTTGTTTGTTTTATTTGCGTAGAAATACATCATCTGTATGTTCAGTATCGTCAGGTACTTCGACTGGAGCATGTTCTGCTGGGCCATCAGCAGGTTGGTCTTGCCGGCCATCAGCTCCACGATGTTCTTCAGACCCAGGCGGAACTGCTCGGAGAGCAGGTCGTAGCTCTGCTGCTCGCTCTCGACGTTGAGCAGCGATGCACGGAACTTCTGCTGGTTGGTCTGGGCGTCAAGCCACAAGCCCTCGATGGTGGAGTATAGCTTCTTCTGCTGTTCCTGCAGGTCTAGCAAAGCCTGCTCCTGCTGCAGCTTAGCCTTGTTGACGGCCGTACGTGTGGCGCGGTTGTCGAGAATGGGGATGCTTACCGATGCACCAATCGACGCATCGACGTTCGTTTTGATCTGGTTGCCCCATCCGTTATTGCTCAGTGAGTTGGTGCTCGTGCCAATGCCGCTCGTCATGTTGATGGTGGGCAGACCCTGTGCGCGGGCAATGCGCAGCTGTATGTCGCTGTACTGGATGCTCAACCGGCTGTTTTCTATCTCAGGACGTGTGGCAATGGCTGCCTCATAGATGGCAGGCAGGGAGGGAATCTCTGCCAGAGCCAGTTCATCGGGTGCTTCTGGAATCTCTATATCAAACTCTGAATCAGTAATTTCCAGCAGTTGTTTTAACTGCAGCTTATAGCTTGCGAGATTGCTGCATGCTGTCACGAGGTTGTACTCGTCGGTGGCGCGCTGGGCAGTCAGTTGAGCCAGGTCAGCCTGCGACATCTTGCCTACTTCCACCATCTCCTGTCCGCGCTGCTCGTTCATCTTGCTGGTCTCCAGGCTCTGCTCGTTCACGTTGACGGCCTCGCTCTGGTAGAGTATCTGCACGTAGAGCTGGGCAATCTGCTCCTGGATGCTGTTGGCGGTGTAGGCGCTGTCGAGGTCAGCTTGCTCCTCGGCGATGCGGTTCAGCTTCACCTGATTGTGGTTGCGGTTGCCGTTCCATACCGTCCACGATGCGTTCAGTCCGTAGGAACCGTTGTAGTAGGTCTTGTTTACGGTGGTCGTTACGGTGCCGTTGGTCACCGTGCTCACGCCGTTGTTGGTCCAGGGACGGTAGCCTACGCTCTGGTTGGTGGATGCCGACAGCGAGGGCAGCAGTGCCGCCTGCGACTGTTTGAGGTCTTCCGTTGCCGAGCGTTTGGTCAGCTTGGTCTTTTTGAGCGAGATGTTGTTCTCGAGTGCATAGTCTATGCACTGGCGCAACGTCCATTTCTGCTGCGCTTGCATGGCTGTTGCAAAGAACAGTCCGCACATCATCATTGTCAGAATTTTCTTCATATATTGCTTCTTTTGCGTATTTCTTGGCAAAGGTACAAAAAAAAATAGCATAGCTATTTGCTGCTATGCTACTTTTTTTTATTATTTAGTATTTGTTTACAGGATAGTCTTGACCGCCTCGAGCATGCCAAGCTGCTGGATGGCGTCGAGATACTGCTTGACAAGTGCGTTCAGACCCTGTACCTTGTTGAGGTCCTCCTGCCAGATGAACTCTGCGCCGAGCACGCCGTCGGCAACCTCCTGTGTGTCGCCGGTAGCCCAGAGGTCAGCGAGCAGCTGCATGATCTTCGGGTCATCGTTGGGGATGATTTCGGCACCGTCGGCACGTTTGCCACCTTTATAATAGGTAATAATAGCAGCGAGACCGAACACGAGACCCTTGGGCAGTTCGCCCTTGCGCTCTAGGTAGGTCTTCAGACCGGGCAGGTCGCGGGCCTGGAACTTCGGGAACGAGTTGAGCATGATGCTCGTCACCTGATGGTCAACGAATGGGTTGTCGAAGCGCTCGAGCACGTCGCCGGCAAACTTCTCCAGCTCGTCCATCGGCAGGTCGAGGGTCTGCATGAGCTCGTCGAACTGTACCTTGTGGATGTACTTGCCGATTACCTCGTGCTGGCAGGCATCGCGAACGATGTTCACGCCGCTGAGGAAGGCTACGGGAGAGAGTACGGTGTGCGGGCCGTTGAGCAGCGTCACCTTACGCTTGTGGTAGGGCTCCTCTGAGGGCACGAACAGCACGTGCAGGCCAGCCTTGTCGGCAGGAAATTCCTTTTCTACTTCCTTCGGAGCCTCGATGACCCAGAGGTGGAAGGTCTCTGCCTGTACGACGAGGTTGTCGCGATAGCAGATCTTCTCCTGAATCTCCTTGATCTCGTTGCGGGGGAAGCCCGGTACGATGCGGTCAACGAGTGTGGCATAGACGCCGCAAGCCTCCTCGAACCACTTCTTGAAGCCCTCGCCCAACTGCCACAGCTCAATGTACTTGTAGATACAGTCCTTCAGCACGTGTCCGTTGAGGAAGATGAGCTCGCAGGGGAAGATGATAAGTCCCTTCGTGGGGTCACCGTTGAACGTCTGATAGCGACGATAGAGCAGCTGCACCAGTTTGCCGGGATATGAGCTTGCAGGAGCATCTTCCAGCTTGCACGCGGGGTCGAAGGCGATGCCTGCCTCGGTGGTGTTGGAGATGACGAAACGAATCTCGGGCTGGTCGGCCAGTGCCATGAAGGCAGCGTTCTGTGTGTAGGGGTTCAGCGCACGGCTGATGACGTCGATGCGCTCCAGTGTGTTCACGGGCTTGCCGTTCTCGCGTCCCTGCAGGTTCACGTGGTAGAGGCAGTCCTGTGCGTTGAGCCAGTCAACCATACCCTTCTCGATGGGCTGTACGACAACGACACTTCCGTTGAAGTCGGTCTTCTGGTCCATGTTCCAGATAATCCAATCAACAAACGCGCGAAGGAAATTTCCCTCACCAAACTGAATCACTTTCTCGGGCATCACGCTCTTTGGCGCGAACTGTTTGTTTAACGGTTTCATTGTTCTGTAAATGTTTTTTATTGTTTGTTCCTTATTGTGTTGCAAAGGTAGAGATAAAAAATCAGAGCGCCAAAAAATGACGCTCCGAAGTCTCTAAAATCTGCGTAAAGGTTTGCGGATGACTTACTTCACCACAACCCGTTTGCCATCGACGATGTAGATGCCCTTGGTGGGAGTCATGACGCGACGTCCCTGCAGGTCGTAGATGGCAGAGTTTTGGGGACTTGCGGATATAGCAGGGGCGATGATGCCGTCGGGTATGTCTTCTGAAGGCTTCACGTTGACAGCAGCCCAAGCATTCTTGACCGCAGCTATTTCCGCTTCACCGTAAAGGTCGGTGGCTGCTTCGACGAAACAGTTGTAGATGTCGCTGTAGTCAGAAGTCTTGGTAGCATACTGCACCAGTGTGCGGAAAGCTATCTTCTCTGCCTTCTCCACGCCGATGCCCGTCACCTCGTAGGAATAATCCTTGTCGTTGGTGCCCGAACCACCGTCGCAGAGCAGGTAGTAAAACTTGTTCATTACGCCACTGTTGGTGTGAACACCGCCATGATCGCCAGTATCATTCTTCCAGTCAATCCAGTGTTCTCCTTCGTAGGTGTCAGGGGATGGTCTCATGCCCTGCTTGGGGTCTTTCAGACTGCGTACGCAAGGGTATTTGGAATTGGTGAAGAGATTTTCACCTACTATCCATGGTGATTCGGAGCCATTTCCATAGACAGGCGACTTCATCATGCTGATGGCCATGACGTCTGAGAAAGCCTCGTTGATGGCCCCCGACTCGTTGCGATACTCCAGACCGGCCGACGTAGCTGTCACCAGGTGTGTGAACTCATGGTAGGTGATGGCTCTGTCGAGCACGGGGCGCATATAGGTGTCCTGAGACCATATCTTGCCACCCAGACCAAAAGCTACAAAATAGGGGTTATAGGTGTTGATGACTCCGGCATTAAAGTTGGACATCTCGAAAATGTAGAGTGGCATCTCCCGCGGGTCGCTTATATCATCGTTGGGTTTGCCCTCAATAGCCAGCATCTCATTTGTTTGAGGTGGCATCAGGGTCATGATGTCGTCTGTTGTAGGCTGATATACAATATTATAAACGGGTGCGTTATTACCGTCATAGCCGTTTCGCCCGTGTACCTCTTTATAATAGTCAAGGGCACGGCCAATGTTGTAATGAATGTCAACGGCAGGGTCACCAGTCTTCTCGTAGGTAAACGTTACCTTGAGGTCTTCGCGGTCAATGACGGTTGTTCCGCTCTCGTCGGGGATGAAGTGCATGGTGTATTCACGGATGATGTTATCCACATTGGATTCAGGGTCATCCGGATTATAGGTGCCTTTGGGCTTGCCGGCGCAGAAAATGACCGTGACACCCTCGCGGGGCAGCAGACGGTAGGATTCTGCAATGTCGGCAAAGCTGATGGTTGTCGAGGCCCCATTCAGATAAGTCATCATGTCGAAGAGGGAACCATCGGTCTCTGCGTAGCGTATCTTTATTCTGAGAGCAGAAGGCTTGTTTTCTGACGGCATCAAATCATATACCGTCTGGGTCTCGTCGGCAGCCAGCATACGTTCAATGGTCATGCCTGTCAGGTGGTAGGTAAAGAACTGTCCGTCAGCATTCTTCAGTGTGCCGGCACTCAGCAGATATTTGGTGAGGTCGATTTTCTCATTCCCCAAGTCATTCTTCATATAACGCAGGTTGTCGTAGGTTGTCTCTTCCGGAATCAGCTCCTCGGGGAAGTACTCCTGAAGCATGTTGTTCTCGGCTAGTTCCTGCAGCGACTTGATGTAGGCCGCATTGATGGTATAGACATTGCGGGTGGCGTCGTAGAGGGTGTAGGAACCGTCACTGAGTTTGGTGACGGTCATATTGACATCGCCGCAGAAGATGCCTTTGCCTGCTACTGTGGCGGTGGTGCCGTCATCGTCGGTGAAATGCCACGTGGCGGGGACGCGTTTCAGCACCTCGCCCGTTTCAATGTCACGATATTCCCATTCACCCTTCACGGAAAGCTTCTTGGTGGCATAGCGGTAGCCATTGGGTGTGTCAACAAGCAGTAGTTTCCCTTCGACAGCCTCCGGACTGTAGTAGCTCGGTGCCCTGTTGAAGCGTTCGGCGTTGGCAGGCATGAGTTTCTTTTCCATCACCGCGCCGTTGGCCGTCAGCACACGGCCGTCCTTCACATGGAGCAGTATCTGGGAGTGCTCCACCTCAATGCCCGACAGGTACTGACGATACTCTATGCGGGTCATTCCGATGTTGTCTGTACTGCGGCTCACCTCACGCCACTCTGTGCCTTCGGGCAGCGTGAACCACTGGCTGAACTGCTGTTCGATGTTGTCAACCGCAACAGGCTGGTGTCTAAACGACTTGTGGAAATGACCATTGCCACCATCTGCCATCACGTTTAGTCCTACCAGAAAAATTATAGATAAAAGTATATTCCTTTTCATCTTTTGTAATTTGTTTTTGGTCATTAATCATTTGTTTCTTATCTTGCCGAGACATATTTGTGTAACGTCTGGCGAACAGCACCGTTGCCAGCGTACAACTCCTTCACCATTCCCTCAATCTGCTCGCCCAGACCTGCCTCATAGAGGTCGAGGCCGAAGACATCCTTGCGGCTGTAGAGCTGACGCAACGGACTCCAGTCCTGATCGGGCTTGCCAATCTCGAGCGGAGCTACAATCTGCTGCAGTTCCTCGAGCATAGGGTCAGGAGAACAGTCGAACGGTGTGCCGTCGTCCTTGATGCCCTTCAGGTAGCGGGCATAGCCAGCCAGCGTGAGGGGGATGAGCACGAGGTTCGACATGTCGAGGCCGCGGGCAATATACTTCTTCAGCGTCTCACCAAAGCGGATGGGTAGCTTCTGTGAGGTGTCCATCGCAATGCGCTGCGGAGCGTCGGGCATGAAGGGGTTGGGCAGTCGGCGGTTGATGACGGCACCAATGAATTCATAGGGATTCAGCACACCTGGGTCAACGACCACAGGCATAGCCTCCATGTAGCCAATCTTCTGGATGAACGGACGCAGATCCTCGTCCTGCATCTCGGCCGAGATGAGCGTGTAGCCCAGCATGCAACCGTAGATAGACATGGCGGTGTGCAGCGGGTTCAGACACGTCGTCACCTTCATGGTCTCTACCTTATCCACTGTCTCGCGGGTGGTGTAGAGTGCACCGCCCAAGTCAAGTGGGGGACGACCGTTGGTGTAGTTGTCCTCGATGACGAGGTACTGCACCTCTTCGGCGTTGACGAACGGCGCTGTAAACGTGTGCTTCTCCGTCTCGATGTAGTTGTTGTCCTCGAAGCCGTCCTGTGCCAGCAGCTCCTTTACCTTCTCGTGGGGACGTGGCGTAATCTTGTCAATCATCGACCAGGGGAAGGTAATCTTCGTCTCGTCCTTCAGATAGTCGAGGAAGGCCTCAGGTACCAGTTCGTCCTTCACCCAGCGCTCAGCATAGGCAAAGACGCCGGCCTTCACCTTGTCGCCGTTGTGTGAGCAGTTGTCCATCGACTGTACGGTGAGAGGCAGTTTGCCTGCCTTGAAACGTTCGTAGAGCAATGCACATACCTTACCCATCGCAAACAGCGGTTGCATACCGCGTGCCAGGTCTGCCTCGTTGAACGTGTAACCTTTCTCAGTGATGGTGAACGAAATCATCTGGAGGCTGGGATTACGGAAAACCTCCACCAGACGCTGCCAGTCGGGGAACTGCGGGTCGGCCTTCAGGGCTTCCGTCACGCTGGCAATGACCTTCTTCTCGATGGTGCCTGTCGATTGCAAGCTGACGAGCAATGAAAGGTTATTGTAGGGAGCGTAGGCCTTGTCGATGACTTCGAAGTCGAAGGTCTCTGCCACGATGACGCCACGGTCGTACTTGCCAGTGTTCAGCGCATCGTTGAGGATGGCAGCGGGGAAAGCACGGAAGATGTTTCCTCCACCGAAGTGTACCCACGTGGGATTGTCGTGTGTCTTCTGGCGCACGGCCTGGATGTCAAACTTAGGAAGCTCATAGCCTTTGGCTTCCCACTCTGCGGCATTGAACTGGCCGCTCAGTATGTCATTTAGCTTCATAGATATGATGATTATTGATTATTGCGGAGTGATGATGCGGTAGTTGCCGCTCAAGTGCATGAAAGCGAACAGGCGCAGCAGTCCGTCATAATAAGCGTCGAAGTAGCCGTCCTCGAAAGGCTCATGCTTGGCATTCCAAAGGGCATCGACGAACTCCTTGCTCTTGGCGTGCGAGCACATCATGGATGCTGCAGCTGTGGTAGCCACCAGTCCGATGCTGTGGCGTAGCTTGCGGAAGCCGCCAGCAGGCAGAATCTCGTTGCCTTCGGGTAATGTGCCATCCACGCGGTACTGGTCCACGAACGTGTTAACGCCCTGGGCATAGAAGAAGTTTTGGATGGTCTCGCCATAGTGCTGCTGCCACTCACGGTCGGCACAGCTCCACTCGTAGTCAAGCGCGATGTTCATGGGCACGCGCCAGGAGTCGTAGCGGAAGTTGTTGTTGCCGTTACGGCGCGGGGCAGCACCCTGCGGACGTTCCGGCATGCCGGGAAATCGGGGCATTTGCATCTCGCTTCCGTCGTACTGGCACTGGTCACCATTCAGTCCTGTTTTTTCATTGATACATGTATGCAGGAACGCGCGGCTCTTCCGGGCACACTCCATCCAGTAGTCGCTGCGACCGTCGTTGGCCCAACGTGCCCATACCTCATAGAAGGCGGGAATGTGGTAGCTGGGATCGGTAAAGCGCTGTCCGAAGCCGTCGGGAGTAAACGTGATGAGCTTTGTCTCGGGGTCAATGAGATACATCATCTGCGGTCCTGTCGGCTGCGGTCCGAAACCGCCAAAGCCCGGACGTGCCTCCGGCTCATACTCACGGGGCTGTATGCAGTCCAGGATGAACTTTGCCTCAGCCAGATAGTCAATGCCGGTATTGTTGCCCCAGCGGTTGGAAGCAAAGATGAGAGCTGTGATGAAATATAGCTCACCGTCAGAGGCTGCTCCCTCGGAATTGCGGGTGCCGTCGGTCTTACAGCTCCATGCGAAGTACCCTTTCCGTATTCCGTCCTGGTGCTGCATATACTTCTTGCTCCAACGCCACAGACGGTCGAAGATGTCTTTCTCGCCGAACTGCACGGCAATCATCATGCCGTACGACATACCCTCGGTACGGGCATCGTGGTTCTTCACGTCAGAGACGTAGCCCATGGAGTCGCCCACCTCGAAATATACCTTGTTGGGTCCACGGAACACGTCGTTGAACACTTCCTTCAGCTTCGTGTCAACGTCGTTGGCATTGTAGCCCATTTCCACGAAGAGGTTACGATACTTGCCTGTCTCAAAGCCGCCTTTCGTCCACGGTGTCTGTGCCATAGCATGCATAGTCAGCGTCATGAGTAATAATGTAATAATTGTTTTCTTCATGAGTCCTTTTATGATAATCGGTGCAAAGATACAAAAAAGTCTTTTCTTTTCATTTCCGAGTACTTAGATTAAGTGTTAAATAAGCATAAAGGAACTATAAAGTTCATTGTTCGGACTCAAATGTCCAAAGAAAATTGTATCTTTGTGGCTTGAAAATAATTCATTACTAAATAAGTACTATACATTATTATGAACAACGTACCTAAAATTAAGATTGGAATCGTCGCCGTAAGTCGCGACTGTTTCCCCGAGTCTCTTGCCGTTAACCGCCGTAAGGCCGTTATTGCCAAGTATGTAGAGAAGTTCGACGCTGCCGACATCTACGAGTGTCCCATCTGTATCGTTGAGAGCGAGATTCATGCTCAGCAGGCTCTTGAGGATGTGAAGAAGGCTGGATGTAACGCTTTGTGCGTATATCTGGGCAACTTCGGTCCTGAGATTTCTGAGACCATGATCGCTGACTGGTTCCAGGGCCCGACGATGTTCTGTGCCGCTGCTGAGGAAACTCAGAACGACCTCATCGACGGTCGTGGCGACGCTTACTGCGGTATGCTGAACGCCAGCCAGGCTCTGAGCCTGCGCAAGACCCGCGCTTACATTCCTGAGGAGCCCGTAGGTGACGCTGCCCAGTGCGCCGAGATGATTCATGAGTTCCTGCCCATCGCACGTGCTATCGTTGGTCTGCAGAACCTGAAGATTATCAGCTTCGGTCCCCGTCCCAACAACTTCCTGGCTTGTAACGCTCCCATCCGTGCCCTCTATGACCTCGACGTTGAGATTGAGGAGAACTCAGAGCTCGACCTGTTGGAGGCCTTCCAGAAGCACCAGGGTGATCCCCGCATCGACGACGTTGTGAAGGATATGGCTGCTGAGCTGGGTCATGGTAACCGCATTCCGCAGGTGCTGCCGAAGCTCGCACAGTATGAGCTGACGCTGCTCGACTGGATTGAGGGTCACAAGGGCTCTCGTCAGTTCGTGGCTATGGCTAACAAGTGCTGGCCTGCATTCCAGACCATGTTCGGTTTCGTGCCTTGCTATGTCAACAGCCGTCTGACCAGCCGTGGTATCCCCGTAGCTTGCGAGGTTGACATCTATGGCGCTCTGTCAGAGTACATCGGCACCTGCATCAGTCAGGACGCTGTGACCCTGCTCGACATCAACAACACCGTACCTACCGATATGTACGAGGAGAGCATCAAGGGCAAGAAGTTCGCTTGCGACACCTATACTGAGAAGGAAATCTTCATGGGCTTCCACTGCGGTAACACCGCTTCTTCTAAGGTTTGCAACTGCCAGATGTGCTTCCAGCGTATTATGGCTCGCGCTCTGCCTGTTGAGGTGACCAACGGTACCCTCGAGGGTGACATCCAGCCCGGTCTGGCTACTGTATATCGTCTGCAGTCAACAGCTGACACCAAGCTCCGCGCCTACATCGCTCAGGGCGAGGTGATTCCCGTAGCTACCCGCTCGTTCGGTTCTATTGGTATCTTCGGTATCAAGAACATGAGCCGCTTCTACCGTCACGTCCTCATCGAGAAGCACTATCCGCACCACTGCGCTGTGATGTTCGGTCATCAGGGCAAGTACCTGTGGGAGGTTCTCAAGTATATGGGTCTCCCCGTTGAGGAGATTGACTACAACTTCCCGAAGGGTGATTTCTATCCCACCGAGAATCCTTTTGCATAATAGCTAAAGGTTAATAGCAAAAAAGAACCCCGGCCAAACTGGTCGGGGCTTCTTTATGATTTTTCCGTAGGTAAACCTCCCCCTTCGGGGAGGTCTGGTGGGGCTCCTCCTTAGTCAAAGAATCCTGGCTGCTTGTAGGGAATGCCCAGTTCGCGGTCAACAGTGGCAAGGATTCCCTGTACCTGTCCGAGGGCGAACATGCGGCCCAGGAGGGTGTAGCCCGCATTGTGGCCGTGGCTGCTCTCGTCCATGATGCCGCCAGGCTCGTCGGTGAACGTCATGCCGTGGTCAACACGCATGGGCAGTTGCGGATTCTCCTGTTCGAAGATGCGGCAGAGCTCAATGAGGTCGGCACGTCCGCCCAGGTGACTGGCTTCGGTGAAGTCGCCGTTGGGGAAGATGTGGCATGAGCGGAGGTGTACGAAATGGGTGCGCGAAGCAAACTTCTTGGCCATCTCCACCACATTGTTATAGGCACCTGCCGAGAGGCTGCCGGCACAGAACGTCAGGCCGTTGTGCTTGTTGGGCACGGCATCGAGGAACCACTGGATGTCCTCCTCGGTGCGTACGATGCGCGGCAGTCCGAGAATTTCGATGGGGGGATCGTCGGGATGTACGCACATGTTCATGTTGCACTCCTCGCAAGTAGGCATGATGGCCTCGAGGAAGTATTTCATGTTCTCACGTAACTGTTTTTTGTCAATTCCTTTATACAGGTCGAGGAAGTCGCGGAACTTCTGGATGGGTGCTTCGTCGTTCTCGCTGAAGTTACCACTGACGAAGCCTTGCGTCTTGATGATGATGTTCTCCACCAGCTTATGCTCCTTCTCGGGCGTCATGGTCTTGGCCAGCTCGTCGCATTCGGCGAGTACGTTGCGGCCCTGACCCACGTTGGCAGCCTTCACGCTTCAGGATATAGATGTCGAAGTAGGCAAACTCGGCATAGTTGAAGTAGAGGTTCGTCGAGCCGTTGGGGTTCGTGTGCAACAGGTCGGTACGTGCCCAGTCGAGCACGGGCATGAAGTTATAGCAGATGCAATGGATGCCCTCTGCCGAGAGGTTGCGCAGCGACTCCTTATACACCTCAATCTGATGGTCACGGTCAGGACCGCCGTACTTGATGGTCTCCACCACCGGCAGACTCTCCACCACGCTCCAGCGCATGCCGTAGCTCTCGATGTACTCACGGAGGTCGCGAATCTTCTCGCGTGTCCATACTTCGCCGAGGGGAACGTCGTGCAGAGCGGTGACGATGCCCTCAACGCCAATTTGTCTCAACATGGCAAGCGTAATCTTATCCTTCTTGCCAAACCAACGCCAAGTTCTTTCCATATACTAAATTCTCTAACCTTTAATTTTAAACCTTTAATAGCTACGTGCAATGATTACACGATGCTTAGCCGGCTTGCCGCTGACCATATCCACGCCGGGTGTCTGCTCGTAGGCAAAGGGCACGCAGCGGATAGTGGCCTGTGTCTCTTCCTTGATCTGTGCCTCAGTCTCGGGTGTGCCGTCCCAGTGGCAGAGGAAGAAACCGCCGTCCTTGACGCGCTCCTTGAACTCCTCGTAGTTGTCGCACTCATAGACGTGCTCGTCACGATACTTGCGGGCCTTCTCAAAGATGTTCTTCTGGATGTCCTCCAGCAACTGCTCCACATACTGGGCGATACCCTCGATGCTGCGGGTTTCCTTCTCCAGCGTGTCGCGGCGCATTACCTCGATGGTGCCGTTCTCCAAGTCGCGGGCACCCAGCACCAGGCGCACGGGAACGCCCTTCAGCTCGTAGTCGGCAAACTTGAAGCCGGGACGCTTGTTGTCGGCATCGTCGAACTTCACGCTGATGCCCTTCGAGCGCAGTTCCTCGATGATGGGCTGTACCTCCTTGTTCACCAGTTCCATCTGCTCGGGCTTGGTGGCAATAGGAATAATCACTACCTGGATAGGAGCCAGACGCGGAGGCAGTACGAGGCCGTTGTCGTCAGAGTGTGTCATGATGAGCGCACCGATGAGTCGGGTAGAGACACCCCACGAAGTAGCCCAGACATACTCAGGCTTGTTCTCCTTATTCAGATAGGTCACCTCAAATGCCTTGGCGAAGTTCTGGCCGAGGAAGTGTGAGGTACCGCTCTGCAGTGCCTTGCCGTCCTGCATCATCGCCTCGATGGTGTAAGTGTCCAGAGCGCCGGCGAAACGCTCCGTCTCGCTCTTCACGCCCTGCAGCACGGGAACGGCCATCCATTCCTCAGCAAACTTGGCATAGACCTTCAGCATCTGCTTGGCTTCTGCCTCTGCCTCTTCCTTGGTGGCGTGGGCGGTGTGGCCCTCCTGCCAGAGGAACTCCGAGGTACGCAGGAAGGGACGTGTACGCATCTCCCAGCGCATGACGTTACACCACTGGTTGCACATCAGGGGCAGGTCGCGCCATGAGTGAATCCAGTTCTTATACGTGTTCCAGATGATGGTCTCCGACGTGGGACGAACGATGAGCTCTTCCTCCAGCTTGGCAGCAGGGTCAACCACTACGCCGCTCTTGTCCTCGGTAGCCTTCAGACGGTAGTGTGTCACTACGGCGCACTCCTTAGCGAAACCCTCTACGTGCTCTGCCTCGCGGCTCAGGAACGACTTGGGGATGAGCAGGGGGAAGTAGGCGTTCTGCGCGCCCGTCTCCTTAAACATCTTGTCCAGCTGCTGCTGCATCTTCTCCCAGATGGCGTAGCCATAGGGCTTTATGACCATGCATCCACGTACGGCCGACTGCTCGGCGAGGTCGGCCTTTACTACCAAATCGTTATACCACTGACTGTAATTGTCAGCTCTTTTCGTCATTTCTTTCAGTTCTTTTGCCATTTTATTTTATGTATGATTATTCAAATTTGCATGCAAAGGTAATAAAAAAGGTAAAAAGGTAAAAAGGTAAAAAGGTAAAAAAGGTTAAGCGATAGCAAATTCTTCACTCTTCACTCTTCGCTCTACGGTTTTTTGTTGTATCTTTGCGCACAGAATTTATTGTTTTATATTAAATACGTACGTAAATATGAAAGTAAAATCATTGATTATTGCCCTTTGTATGGGTCTCGTGCTTGTAGGTTGTAACAACCTGCAGAAGGGTGCAGGCATCGGTGCTGCCGGTGGTGCTGTACTGGGTGGTATTATCGGTAATATTGCCGGCAACACAGTGGTAGGTGCTGCTGTGGGTGCTGCCGTTGGTGCTGGAACAGGTGCTATCATCGGTAAGCACATGGACAAGGTGAAGAAGGAGGCAGAGGAAGTGAAGAATGCCGAAGTGCAGGAAATTACCGACGCCAACGGTATCAAGGCTGTCAAGGTAACGTTTGACAGCGGTATCTTCTTTGCTACTGGTAAGTCTGATCTGACGGGCGACTCGAAGGTTTCGCTGCAGGAACTGGCCAAGGTGCTGAAGAACAATCCCACCTGCGACGTAGCCGTTCAGGGCTACACCGACAACGTTGGTTTCCGCGGCTACACCGCCGAGCAGAGCGTGCAGAAGAACAAGGAGCTGTCCATCGACCGTGCAACGGCCGTTTCTTCTTATCTGCTCTCACTGGGTGTCAACAGCAACCAGATCAAGTATGTTGAGGGCTTCGGTCAGGAGAATCCTGTTGCCAGCAACGATACCGAGGCTGGTCGTAAGCAGAATCGCCGCGTAGAGATTTACCTCTATGCCAGCGAGCAGATGATTAATGACGCTGAGGCAGGCCGTCTGGAGTAATGCTGAAGCGCATATTAAACTGGATGAAATGGATAGTGGTGGCGTTTTTCGCCTCCACTATTCTTTCTGTTATAGCCTATTGCTTCATTCCCGTCTATTTCACACCCCTTATGTTTATCCGCTGTGGAGAGCAGCTTGCGTCAGGCGAGTCGCTCACCCTTCGCCACCATTGGGTACCGTTGGAGAAGATATCTCCCTCATTGCCCGTAGCGGTGATGGCGAGTGAGGATCAGCGTTTCCTGGAGCATCATGGCTTTGACTTCAAGGCCATTGAGCATGCTGCGCGCCGCAACCGCGAGCATCCTGAGAAACGTCAACTCGGAGCTAGCACCATCAGCCAGCAGACTGCCAAGAACGTTTTTCTTTGGCCCGGCCGTTCGTGGCTGCGCAAGGGCTTTGAGGCTTATTTCACTTTCCTTATCGAGCTGTTTTGGTCGAAGCAACGCATCATGGAGGTCTATCTCAACTCCATCGAGATGGGCAATGGCATCTATGGTGCCGACGCTGTTGCTGAATGGCATTTCCATTGTATGGCCGACCGGCTCACCCCCTCGCAGTGTGCGCTCATTGCCGCCACGCTGCCCAATCCCCGTAAGTTCAATTCCGCACGTCCCAGTCCCTACGTGCTTACCCGACGCGACAAGATTTTGCACGAAATGAAGTTCGTCCCCCGATTCCCAAGGGAAGGGGAGGACGTGAAACATTAGCATTTGGAGTGATGTGACTTTTCATGGCGTGAAACGTACCTTTTCATGGCGTGAAACGATGCGTTACATACTATGTAATGGTGCTTTACATGCCGAGTCCGTTCACTCCGTATAGAATTTGATGAGGCGGGTGAGGGCCTGCTGGCAGACGGGACAAAAGTCTGGGTATTCGTTGGTGCGCATGCGGCAGTCCTCCTGGCCGCGCCAGACACCCTCGGAGAGGTAGCCGCCACCCTCGACCAGACCGGCCTTACCTTCCTTAATCAGGTTCTCCCACTTGTCCGTGAAGTCGTGCTGTGTGGTGAGGTTAGGTTCCCAAGGTTCTGTGTCGGCAAAGTACATGGGGTCGCTGTCGCCATAGGGGTACTCGTCGCCCAATCCGCCGAAGGAGTGTCCAAACTCATGCACAACGACAGGCTCGTACATCGGACCGTGTGCCGAGGCGAGGTTGTAGGAATTATAGATGCCTCCTCCGCCGTAGGTGGTAGTGTTGGTGATAATGATGATGTGTTCGTAGGGCGTGCCTGCCAGAAGGTCGTGCAGGCGCTTCAGGTGAAGCGTGGTGAGATATCGCTCGGTGTAGAACGTGTCGAATTGGGAGTTGAGGGCCGTACGTTTCCAGATGTCCTGACTAGGTACGCTGACACCGCTCTCTTCCGACGTTGACAGCAGGGCGATGATGTTGAAGCGGTCCTGCAGGCTCTTGAACGGCTGGTGACTGAACAGGGTACGCACGGCCTTGCGGCAGTCGTCAATATAGACGGACAACTCGCTGGCCTGATAGCCCTCGGCAACGAAGGCAATGCGGATGCTGCGCGTGGTGTCTGTTGCTGCATGCAGGGTGGAGTAGGGCGTGACGTTGTGCTCACCGATGTGGCGGATGAGAATGTCTCTGGGATCGACGGTGTGTGTCATTGTAGCTACCACGCGATTGTGGTAGTCGTATAGCTCGACGGTGATGGTGACGGGCTGCTTGGGGTAGGGCACGAGAAAGACGTTCTCGAACGAGCGGCGGGTGTGCTTCGCCTCGTCGGTGGCGAGCCACTCCTGAAAGAGGGTGGAGAAGGAGTGGCGGTAGATGACCGTCTGGCTCTGTTGGTCGCGCACGATAATCTGTCCGTTACCCTTCAGCGGTACCTCAGCCAACCGCTTCGTCTTACCGTACCAATGGGGAATGGCGCAGAGCTCATCAATATAGATGTCCTGACGGGTGCTGTCACCCGCAAACGTATAGTCTATGCGTAGCGTGCGGTCTTCGAAGTAATCCTCAAAATTGCTTGCTTCCGCACTCCCACATAGGATAATCAAACAAATGAATGCGATGGCTCTTTTCACTGTTCAAAGTAGTTTTCCAATTCCTGTTCGGCGGCTCCCTCATGGTTGTCGATGTCGCGGACGATGACGCCGTGCTCGAGCAGGGCGATGCGCGAAGAGATTTCGACGGTGTGGGCAAGGTTGTGGCTACTCACCAGAATAGTGGCACCCGTCTCGCTGTTGTAGTCGGTGAGCAGATGCTTGAGCATGTTCTGGCTCGAGGGATCGAGGAAGTTGAAGGGCTCGTCGAGGATGACAATCTGCGGCTTGTTGAAGAGTGCCGAGATGATTCCCACCTTCTGCTTGTTGCCTGCCGAGAGGTTGCGGATGAGCTTCTTCTGACCGAACACCTCGCCGGCGGCGAAGCGCTCGAAGTCCTTGAGACGCTCATCAACCTCGGCCTGCGTCTTGCCCGAAATCTTACCCAAGAAGGCGAAATACTCCTCGGGTGTGAGGAAGTCGATGAGGAAGCCCTCGTCGATGTAGGCACCCACGATGTCCTTCCAGTCCTCACTCTCTGCAGGGTTGATGTCGTTGATGGTTACTGTACCGTCATCAGCCTTGAGCAGGTCGAGCATGATGCGGAAGAGGGTACTTTTGCCGGCTCCGTTATTACCTACCAAGCCCAGAATATCGCCATCGTTAATGGTAAACGAGGCGATATCTGTAGCGATGGTCTCACCGAAATTCTTTTTGAGATTGCTGATAGTAATCATAATTTTCAATTCTCAATTATACGAGTCCACGTCCGTGACAGTTCTTAAACTTCTTGCCGGAGCCACAGGGACAGGGGTCGTTGCGGCCGGGCAGCTTATCCTTCATGATGGGCGTGCGGGGCTGCTGTGAACGGGTGTCCTGAGCGGCTGCAGCAGCCTGGTTGGGGTCAACCATCTGCTCCTGCTCCAGGCTCTGCTTGCTCTCGGTGTACTGGTCGCGACGGGTGTGCTGCTCGGGGGCAGCCTCCTGTACTTGACCTTGCATCTCGGGGATGGCGGCACGCATGAGGATGGAGACGATGCGGTTATTCATGGTATTCACCATGTTATCGAACAGCTTGACACTCTCGAGCTTGAAGATGAGTAGCGGGTCTTTCTGCTCGTACGAGGCATTCTGTACAGAGTGCTTCAACTCGTCGAGCTCGCGCAGGTTCTCCTTCCAAGCTTCATCAATGATGTGAAGCAGAATCTGCTTCTCAAACTCCTTGACTACCGACTTGCACTCCGTGTCGTAAGCCTCCTTGAGGTGACAGGGGATGTTGTACATGCGGCGACCGTCGGTAACGGGAACGACGATGCGCTCGTACATATGGCCCTGGTTCTCATATACCTGCTTGATGATGGGCTGTGCAACGGTCATGATGCGCTCTGTCTTACGGTTAAAGGCTTCCATGACAGCCTGGAACGCGCTCTCTTCGAGTTTCTCGCGGTTCTCGTTGATGAACTGTTCGCTGGTGAAGGGCACCTCCATTGCAAAGATGTGCAGGAACTCCTCCTTGCAGCCGTCGAAGTCATTGTTCTCGACGATGTTGACAATTCGGTCCCACATGGTGTTGGCGATGTCCATACCTATGCGCTCACCCATGAGGGCGTGGCGGCGCTTCTCATAGACCACGGTACGCTGCTTGTTCATCACGTCATCGTACTCGAGCAGGCGTTTACGGATACCGAAGTTGTTCTCCTCGACCTTCTTCTGGGCACGCTCAATGCTGCGGCTAATCATGGGACTCTCAATCATCTCGCCCTCCTTGAAGCCCAGACGGTCCATGACGCTGGCGATACGCTCAGAGGCAAACAGACGCATGAGCTTGTCCTCAAGAGAAACGAAGAATACGCTGGAGCCCGGGTCTCCCTGACGTCCGGCACGACCACGCAACTGACGATCGACGCGACGGCTCTCATGACGCTCTGTACCGATGATGGCGAGACCGCCGGCGGCCTTCACCTCGTCGGAGAGCTTGATGTCGGTACCACGACCGGCCATGTTGGTGGCAATGGTGACAGCACCCAGACCGTTGGTCGATTGACCAGCCTGTGCCACGATGTCTGCCTCCTTATGGTGGAGCTTGGCGTTCAAGACCTGGTGGGGAATCTGACGCATGGAAAGCATCTTCGACAGCAACTGCGAAATCTCCACAGACGTGGTACCCACCAGGGTAGGACGTCCGCTCTCGCGCATCTTGATAATTTCGTCGATGACAGCGTTATACTTCTCGCGGGCAGTCTTATAGACACGGTCATCCTGGTCATCGCGGATAACGGGCTTGTTGGTGGGAATCTCCACTACGTCGAGTTTGTAGATGTCCCACAACTCACCTGCCTCGGTGATGGCCGTACCAGTCATACCTGCCAGCTTGTGATACATACGGAAATAGTTCTGCAACGTGATGGTGGCAAAGGTCTGCGTGGCAGCTTCTACCTTCACGTGCTCCTTGGCTTCTACTGCCTGATGCAGACCGTCAGACCAGCGGCGGCCTTCCATGATACGACCCGTCTGTTCATCGACAATCTTCACCTCGCCATCGATGACCACGTACTCGTCGTCCTTGTTGAACATGCAATATGCCTTCAACAGTTGCTGCAGGGTGTGTACACGCTCGGACTGGACGGCATAGTGGTTGAGCAGCTCATCCTTTTTGTTCAGACGTTCCTCGTCGCTGAGGCCTGTCTCTGCCTCGAGTGCAGACAGCTGGGCAGCAATGTCGGGTAGTACGAAGAGGTCCTTATCATTTACCTGACCTGCCAGCCAGGCCGTACCCTTGTCGGTGAGGTCGCAGGAGTTCAGCTTCTCGTCAACCACGAAGTACAGGGGCTCGACAGCCTCTGGCATCTTGCGGTTGTTGTTCTCCATATAGTGCTCCTCGGTTTTCAACATGCCGGCCTTGATACCTTCTTCTGACAGGTACTTGATGAGCGGCTTGTTCTTGGGCAGGGCCTTGTGGGAACGGAAGAGCGAGAGGAATCCCTCGTCGGTCAGCTTCTGGTCTTTGCTCTCCAGGCCTTTAGTAATCTTCTGCTTGGCATCAGCCAGGTACTGGGTAGCCAGCTGACGCTGTACGCCAACAAGCTTCTCGACCAGCGGCTGGTACTCCTCGAACATCTGGTCGTCACCCTTGGGCACGGGACCTGAGATGATGAGCGGCGTACGGGCATCGTCAATCAACACGGAGTCAACCTCATCGACGATGGCGTAGTTATGCGAACGTTGCACGAGGTCGGCAGGTGAGATGGCCATGTTGTCACGCAGGTAGTCGAAACCGAACTCGTTGTTGGTACCAAACGTGATGTCAGCCTGATAAGCCTTGCGGCGCTCGGGTGAGTTGGGCTGGTGCTTGTCGATGCAATCAACGCTGAGGCCGTGGAACATGTAGAGCGGACCCATCCACTCCGAGTCACGCTTGGCCAGATAGTCGTTGACGGTAACGACGTGGACACCGTTACCGGTCAGGGCGTTCAGGAATACGGGCAGGGTAGCCACGAGGGTCTTACCTTCACCCGTTGCCATCTCGGAAATCTTACCCTGATGCAGAACAACACCACCGAAGAGCTGTACGTCGTAATGTATCATCTCCCACTTCAGGTCGTTGCCGCCGGCAGTCCAGTGGTTGTGGTAGATGGCCTTGTCACCGTCGATAGTGATGAAGTCCTTGCGAGGGTCGGCAGCCAGTTCGCGGTCAAACTCAGTGGCGGTAACCACTGTTTCCTCGTTCTCGGCAAAGCGACGGGCGGTCTCCTTGACGATGGCGAACACCTCGGGGCCTACCTCGTTAAGGGCCTTCTCATAAATCTCGAGGGCTTCTTTCTCGATTTTGTCAATCTGTGCGAAGATCTCAGCACGCTCGTCGATGGGCGTGTCTTCAATCTTGGCTTTTAGGTCAGCAATCTGCTGTTTCTGTTCTTTGGCTGCTGCCTGCACCTGCTGCTGCAGCTCCTTGCTGCGTGCACGCAAGGCATCGTTGTCCAGCTTCTCTATGCTGGGATAGACGGCTTTTACCTTCTCTACCAGCGGCTGGATGAGTTTCATGTCGCGTGATGATTTGTCACCAAACAGCGACTTGAGAATCTTTGTAAAATTCATATTATCTGCTTATTAATTATTCTACTTTGATTTTGCGCGTGCAAAGGTACGAAAATATTTTGAAACACGCGCATGTATGCATAAAAAACAAATCAGAACAATGGTTCTGATGCGCAGGCATTGGGGGCGCGAATGCGAATGGCCTTCGCTATGGTTGGTGCAATACGGTCTGTGGTGACAGGCTTTTCAACGCGTCCTGCCGTTGTGTGTGCACCATAGAATATGATGGGGAATGAAATGAAGTTCAGTCGTTGGGTCGTGCTCTCGTGACTTTCATCATTCACGAGTTTCCACCCTGGAGCTATCTCAATGAGCACATCACCGCATTTCTCTGTACAGAAGCCGTTGCGAATCTTTTCGATGCGTTCGCTTTCAGTGGTCAGCAATTGGTTGCTAGTATAGACATTACGCACGCCTTCCATTTGCAACAGGAACTCCTGTGTACGCTTCAGCACGTCGGCCAGGTTGATGTTCTTCTGGTCGAACAGCTGGTGGCTCAAGAATAGCTGGTTTTTATAGAATGTCTCCACGTATTTAGCGGTGCCGTAGATGGCTCCTAGGTACATGTTGAGCAGGTTGGCAGTGCGCTGGATGTTGAACTTGCCTGTAGGGATGTGGTATTTCTCCTCGTCCTCGCGTTCTTCGCGTTCCTCGCTGTAGCCAGTGCCGGTCAGCACGAACAACACATGGTCGCGTCCCACTCGGCGCTCAATGCGCGAAATGAGCTTGGAGAGTTGCTGGTCAACGTTCTTGTAAGTAGCCTCTGGCGTTGTTTCCTGTCTATAAATAATGTTCAGTAAATCAGGAGTTTCGTCGGTTCCAATATTGCTTTGCTCAAGGCAGCTTAACGCCAGTTCCGTGATGCTCTTGTTGATGTCTGGCTCAACGGCATACGTCTTCGTGTAGTTGCTTTGCCAGAGGGGTACGGGCGTGTAAAAGTCAATGTTGTTCCAACGGTTTTGGTTAGTCCATGCAGCACCATCGGCAGCATGACCTGCTGACAAAATGGCAGCATCGGCGGTAGGCGCAAAGGCATAGACGAGTGCCAGTCCGCCTGATGCGAGTTTCATCTCGTCACCCAACGTGGTGGTCTGCAGTTGTGTAGGAGTGTTGTCCTGGCCAACGGCCCTGGCGGGTCGAAGTGTCTGACGGTCAAGCCATTCGGTACCCACGATGCCATGATAGTAGGGAATGGTGCCTGTGGCAATGGTGGCAATGGCCGAGGCCCTGTCAACAGGCGTGAAGGGGTAGGATGCTGAAGAAAATACTTTTCCCTGCTGCAGCAACTTCTTGAAGCCGTCGTTGCCGTAAAGTGGCATGAAGGTTTCCAGATAGTCGGCACGTAGCTGGTCGATGGTGATGTTGACCACCAGCCGCGGAGCTGTTGCAACTGTCTGTGGCACAGCTTCCTGGTGTAGTCCCAGTACAGCCAGCAGGGTGATGTATAGGTATTTATTTCTTCGCATTTCTAATATTTGACCAGTATCTAATAAGCAAACATAGTGCCACAAAGTACATGCCCTCGGCATAATGCTGCCAAATGCCGCCGACGAGGAACATGAGTGTCAGGACGGGAAGCAGGTACCACCACATGGTTTTCCGTCGCCTATATACCTTATATATATATAGGAAGGGCAGGGGATTGAACAGTAGTATCTGCAGGTTGAGACTTGTGGTGGGATGCTGACTGAAAATCATGATGAAGAGTATCAGTCCCATGAACCCTTGCATGCTCATGAGCAGGATGTCCCACCATTTGTATGTCTTCTTCCTTTTCCACTCTAGAACAAACAAAAACAGTGAGATAATGGTCAAGAGAATGCCACACTCAGTAGGCGTGAGCGGAAAGTCCTGACTGACCATCTGTACGCCTGGTGGAACTAGCGTGCGTGTCTCTTTGACCAGCGGCACCTGCCGGCCGTCGCTGCGCAGAATCAGGGCATGCGAGAAGTCGTGCATCAAGTTATTGGGCAGGAACTCCTGTTGACGGAGGTCTGTCCTGAAGTCTGCCTTAAGTCCCAGCAGAAAGTCGTTGCCCCACGTAGCCCAAGGGTGCTTCTGTGTGCATTCGTGTACCATCTGACGGTAGGTCGGCGTAAAGTCAGGACGCGGCTGGTATTGCACCTGTCCGCTGATGCATCGCTCCACCATGTCGCGTGCACGACTAGTGCAGTTGTCGTAGAAGTAGTTATAACGATAGATGCGGTTCTCGGGTTTGTAGTTTTCTCCCAATGCCTTCAGAATGGCAGCTTTCTCCTCTGTCGTCATGTTGAGCACCTGTTCTGTCACTTGACTGCCGAAAAAACGGTACTCCTGTTTGAAGATATGGGTAGGAACAACCCCCAGTTCGTAGTCTGTCAGTCCGAAGATGAAGCGCAGGGTGAAGTAGGGGGCATGAAAGTTGAATACACCGTAGTTGAACGCCCAGTCGTCGCCTGTCCGCAGGTCGTGGTAGCGTAATGCCGTATGTCCGTAGAGGCTGTATATCTCGTCGTGCGGCTGACACGTCAAGAGCGACACCTCAACGGAGTCCATCAGGTCTTGCTTCGGTTGGGCTTTTATTGCTGAATATTGGGCTGACAACAGCAGAAAAACCGCCATCAGCGCAATCCTAAAAATGCTTTTTAAATGTTTCACGATGCAAAATTAATAAATAATTCGTAATTCATAAGCCATAATTGATTTTTTTTCCGTAATTTTGCACCGCAATATTCGAAATGCATGTATTTGAACTCATGAAGAAACTATTTATCAGTAGCCTAATGTTTGGGGCTATATTGTTGAATGCATCGGCACAAAGCGGCACGAACTCTCCATACAGTCAGTATGCACTGGGTGTGTTGGCTGACCAGTCGCAGGGCTTCAATCGTGGCATGAACGGTTTGGGTTACGGACTACGTTCCGGAAATCAAGTGAATGCGCTTAACCCCGCTTCCTATTCGTCAATCGACTCGTTGACTATGTTGTTCGACTTGGGTCTGTCGCTTCAGGTGACCAACTTCAAGGAGAACGGCACGAGGGTGAATGCCCGTAATGGAAACATTGAGTATGCTGTGGCTTCGTTCCGTGTGCTGCCCAAGTTCGGCCTGAGCGTTGGTGTGCTGCCTTATACGAATATCGGCTACAACTATGCTGTCACAGGTCAGGTTGGTACTTCCACCACGACTTCCACGCAGCAGAGCGTGGGTAGCGGTGGTCTGCATCAGGCGTATGTAGGTTTTGGTTGGAACATGTTTGCAGGCCTGTCGCTGGGTGCCAACGTCTCATATCTGTGGGGCTCGTACGAAAAGAATATCAAGGTAAGCAGCAATGACTCCTACGTTAATATCATCACCAAAAGATATACGGCTGATATCAGCAGCTACAAGATTGATCTGGGCATGCAGTATGAACAGAAGATAGGCAAGCAAGATGCATTGGTGCTGGGTGCAACGGTGGGTCTGGGCCATAAGCTGAATGCTGACCCCGCGATGGCTATTATGAGTCTGAACCCCGTCACGTCAGTCAAGCAGACGACAGCCGATACCATCAAGAATGGTCTGGAGATACCCTTGACCATTGGTGCTGGATTCTCTTATCGTCACAGCAATAAGTGGGTGTTTGGTGCTGACTACAGTCTGCAGAAGTGGGGCGATATTGCTTTTCCTGATGTCGATGCCGTCACACAGCACTATGTGCTGAAGAAAGGTGTGTTGAGGGATCGTACGAAAGTGACCGTTGGTGGCGAGTATGTTCCTGGTGAGTATTCGCGCAACTTCCTATCGCGTGTCCACTATCGTGTTGGAGCCTCCTACGCTACACCTTATTATAATATGGCTGAGGTCAAGGGGCCGAAGGAACTTAGCGTGAGTGTGGGCTTTGGTATCCCCATTTTCAACCAGTGGAACAGTCGTTCGCTGCTCAACATCAGCGGTCAGTGGGTGCATACATCTGCAAAGGGTTTCATTACAGAAAATACTTTCCGTATAAACGTTGGCCTTACCTTCAATGAGCGTTGGTTCCAGAAGTGGAAAGTGAAGTAAATGAAGAAACTGGTATTAGCATTCCTTGTGGCGGTAGCGCTGTTGACGTCCTGTACTGAACAGCAGGAGCACATTGCTCCGGCCATCAACGATCAGGACTCTGTGTCGATGATGACCAGCTACGGTGTCAACACGCTCATATCCGACTCTGGTGTCATTAAGTATCGCATAGTCACGGAGCGTTGGGATGTCAATACCATCAAGATGCCGTCGCGCTGGGAGTTCATGAAGGGCATTTTCCTCGAGCAGTTTGATGACAAGTTTCACGTAGAGGGCTACATACAGGCAGACACAGCATGGTACTATGACCAGAAACGTCTGTGGCACCTGCGTGGTCGTGTTCGCATTCGCAATGTCAATGGTTTGATTTTTACTAGCGAGGAGCTGTTTTGGGACGGCATCCGTCACGAGCTCTATTCCAACGTATTCTCGAAGGTTGTTACTCCAGAGCGTACTATGCAGGGCACCTATTTTCGTAGCGACGAACGTATGACTCACTACTTCGTGTCAAATTCCAAGGGCTCGTTTATGCCTGATGACATGATGGGCGGTAACGAAGACAACAAGGACAAAAAGCCTACGGAGCCTGCCGACACCACACCAGCACCTCCTTCACGTCTGCCGGCTACCCCCCATGCATCGTCTCCGAAACCTACTCTTGTAACGCCATGATGGAACAGATAGCTCAGCTCACACCGCAAATCATCGGACTGGTTGTTACCATGATTTTCTCTGCCTTCTTCTCGGGCATGGAGATTGCTTTTGTGTCGAGTAACCGTCTGCGTGCAGAGATGGACCGTGAGAAGAATGGTTTGTCGCAGCGCGCCATTGCCTACTTCTACCGGCATCCTAATACTTTCGTTAGCACTATGCTTGTAGGTAATAACATTGCCCTTGTCATCTACGGTATCTTGTTTGCTGAGATTTTTGATACCTTGTTCTTCGGTAATCTACATGACGGTGTGCGTGTGGCAGCCGACACCATCGCCTCGACCATTGTAGTGCTTTTCACGGGCGAGTTCCTGCCCAAGACCATTTTCAAGAACAATGCCAACACGCTGCTCACGTTCTTTGCTATACCAGCGTACGTCTGCTACGTCGTGCTGTATCCCATATCGCGCTTTGCTACCTTCCTGTCGAAAATCCTCCTGCGCGTCTTTGGCGTCAAGGTGCTGGCAGCGGCCGAAGAGCGCGCCTTCAGCAAGGTTGACCTTGATTATCTTGTACAAAGCAGTCTCGACCACGCTACTGATGAAGACAACATGGATGAGGAAGTCAAAATCTTCCACAATGCACTCGATTTCTCTGATACGAAAGTGCGTGATTGTATGATTCCGCGTACGGAAATTGAGGCAGTTGATATTGACGACACCAGCGTTGAGGAGTTGAAAAACCGTTTTATTGAGAGCGGTTACTCCAAACTTATCGTCTATAAAGAGGATATCGACCATGTTATCGGCTACATACACTCTTCCGAAATGTTCCGTAATACGAAGGAGTGGAAGGAACATGTAAGAACCATGCCCTACGTTCCTGAAACGATGGCGGCCCGTAAACTTATGCATATCCTGCTACAGCAGAAGAAATCGTTGGCAGTAGTGGTCGATGAGTTTGGCGGCACCAGTGGGCTCGTCTCGCTCGAGGATATTGTAGAGGAGATTTTTGGTGAGATAGAAGATGAACATGACACCTCTAACTACGTGGCCAAGCAGCTTGAGGGTGGCGAGTATCTGCTCTCTGCTCGTCTTGAGATAGAGAAGGTCAACGAAATGTTCGACCTTGACCTCCCTGAAAGCGACGAGTACATGACGGTCGGCGGTCTGATTTTGCATGAATATCAGAGCTTCCCCAAACTTAACGAAGTAGTGCGAATTGGTCACTTTGAGTTCAAGATAATGAAGAATACAATGACAAAAATAGAGCTTGTCAGGCTGAAAATTGTCGAATAAGGCAAAAATTTTGTGATTTATTCCTTTATTTGTGAGAAAATTTGTACCTTTGTGCGCTAAAATTGGAAATAACAAAAATAAAAATAAAAAAATTAAGTAATGGCAGCATTAGGAAGTATTAGAAAGAGAGGCGTGACGCTGATTATCATCGTCGCACTTGGCCTCTTTGCATTCATCGCTGGCGACATGTTCAAAGGTTGCGAGTATTTCGAAGGCCAGAAGCGTCAGCAGGTGGGTGAAGTGTTAGGAGAAAAAGTGTCATACAATGACTTTGTGAAACTCGTTGAGGAGTATTCGGACGTTATTAAGATGACACAAGGACGTGATAACCTTTCGGACGAGGAGCAGAACCAGCTCCGCGACCAGGTTTGGAACACGTATGTAAACAACAAACTTGTTCAGGCTGAAGCGAAGAAGCTGGGTTTGACGGTTACCGACAAGGAACTTCAGGATATTCTGAAGGAAGGTACCAACCCTCTCTTGATGCAGTCTCCCTTCGTGAACCAGCAGACTGGTCGTTTCGACATCTCTCTGCTCACCAAGTTCCAGGACGACTACAAGAAGGCTGTTGCTGACCCCCAGTTGGCTGAGCAGTATCAGCGCATCAACAATTACTGGCTCTTCATCGAAAAGACCCTTCGTGACCAGTTGCTAACACAGAAGTATCAGGCTCTGCTGGCTCACTGTCTTATTTCGAACCCCATCTCAGCTAAGATGGCTTTCGAGGGTCAGAACGTTGAGAGCGACATCGAGCTGGCTTCACTGCCCTATACCAGCGTAAATGACAACGACGTGAAGATCAGTGACTCAGACCTCAAGGCATACTACGATGCCCACAAGGAGGAGTATAAGCAGTACGTTGAGAGCCGTGACATCAAGTATGTTACCTATCAGGTGACCGCTTCTGCCGCTGACCGCGCAGCTATCATGAAGACTATGCAGGAAGCCATCAAGGGCCTGCAGGACGGTAGTGACGTGGCTGAGGTGGTTCGCAAGGCACAGTCGCAGATTGCATACTCTGGTCTTGCTGTAACACGTGCAGCCCTGCCGCAGGATATTGCCGCTCGCCTCGACTCTATGTCAGTAGGTCAGGTGACTGCCGCACCCTTCGAGTCTTCTTATGACAATACGCTCAACGTTATTAAGTTCATCAGCAAGAGCGAGCAGCCCGACTCCATCGAGTATCGTCAGATTCAGGTGTTCGACGCTTCTATTGATGTAGCACGTACCAAGGCTGACAGCATCTACAAGGCGCTGCAAGCAGGTGCTAACTTTGACACGCTCGCCGTCAAGTACGGCCAGCCTGGTCAGAAGCAGTGGATTACTTCTGCTATGTATGAGCGTGGTGCAGCTCAACTCGACGCTGACACTAAATTGTTGGTTAAGGCTATCACTTCGTTGGGTGCCAACGAGACTCGTAACTTGGAGCTCTCACAGGGTAACATCATCCTTCAGGTCACCAACCGCAAGGCTATGACTACTAAGTATGATGTAGCTGTTGTAAAGCATCCCATTGAGTTCTCGACTAATACCTATAACGAGGCTTATAACAAGTTCAGCCAGTTTGTTAGTGAGAACCAGACACTTGACGAAATCGAAAAGAATGCTCAGAAGTTTGGCTATCATGTCATGGAGCGCAAAGACATCACCAGCACTGACCACTATGTAGCTAACATCCGCGGCACCAACGAAGCCCTGCGTTGGGCATTCGAGGCTAAGCCAGGTAACGTGTCACAGCTCTTCGAGTGTGGCAATAATGACCAGCTGCTCGTCCTTGCCCTTACAGGTATTCACGCTGTAGGCTATCGCGACTTTGAGAGCCTCAAGGAACAGCTCACTGCTGAGGTGATGAACGAAAAGAAGTTTGAGATACTGTCAGGTAAGCTGAAAGGTGTCACCAGTATTGCTGCTGCCAAGCAGAAGGGTGCTGCAGTTGACTCTGTTCACCAGGTAACCTTCACGGCTCCTGTCTTTGTACAGGCTACGGGTTCTAGCGAGGCTGCCATTAGCGGTGCTGTTGCTGCTACTGCTCAGGGTAAGTTCAATACGAAAGTCATCAAGGGCCGTGGTGGTGCTTACATGATTCAGGTTGTCAAGAAAGCTAACCGTGAAGGCGTGAAGTTTGATGCCGCCGCTACGGAGCAGCAGCTCAAGCAGCAGGCTATGCAGGCCGCTGGTCGCTTCATGCAGGAGCTTTACCTGAAAGCTAACGTGGTTGACCGCCGCTACCTCTTCTTCTAAATTCGGAACAGGTAATAGCCGTAGCAATCGCTACGTTTAACGAATCAGCTGTTCGTCCCTGATGGAAATCGGGGATGAACAGTTTTCTTTTGATGCGTTCGCGGAGTGGGAGGGATATGCCGTTGCCCTCGTTGCCCATTACGATGATGCCGCCCTCGCTGAGTTCCTCTTCGTAGATGTTGCGACCGTCGAGCAACGTGCCATAGACGCTCACACCCTGTTTGTCGGCCTCGTCCAGCAACTCGCAGAGGTCTTTATATATAATATGTACGCGCGCAATGCTACCCATCGTTGCCTGTACAACTTTCGGCGCCCAGCAATCGGCCGTATCGATGCTACACACCACCTCGCTGATGCCAAACCAGTCGGCGATACGGATGATTGTGCCCAGATTCCCTGGGTCTTGCACACCGTCTAGTGCCAGCATCAGCTTCTTCTTATTCATGGTAGGCTGGGGGATAGCTGGTGTTTTGAATATGCCTAGTACGCCCTGCGGATGCTGAAGGAAACTTACTTTCCTCAGTTCTTCAGCAGTCACCTCCGGTTCCTTGAACAGCATCACCTGTTCTACTCCTGCCTCTACAAGGTCACCTACCACTTTTGGCCCTTCTGCCACGAAGAGTCCTTCGCGCTGACGGTATTTCTTCTGTACTAGCGAACGAATCAATTTCTGTTGTGCTTTTGTAATCATGGTTGCAAAGATAGTGTAAAATGGGCAAAATACCAAAGAAAAATGTATGTAATATCGCGTAAATTGTTTATCTTTGCACTCGAAAGGCTATCATATACATAAAGTATCTGTAAAAAGAGTAATATATAATATCACTACAATAAAGAAATGGAATCATTCATGTTCTTGGGTTTTGGCGTTGATGCCTGGATTACAATCATTACGGTACTGGGTATGTTCAGTCTTCTGCTGTTTACCAAACTACGCAGCGACCTGGTGTTCCTCAGTGCTATTGGCATCCTCTACATCACGGGCGTGCTCGATGCAAAGGAAGCCTTCTCGGGGTTTAGTGGCACGTCGGTAATCACTGTCGGTGTCCTTTTTGTGGTTGTTGCTGGACTGACGCATACTGGTGTTCTGCAGTGGATAGTGAGACATCTGCTCGGTACGCCTGGCAACTATTCGAAAGCCGTTATTCGACTGATGCTGCCCGTGGCAGTACTTAGCTCATTCCTAAGCAATACCACAGTTGTGGCTCTTTTTGTCAATATCGTCAAGATGTGGTCGAAGAAGCTTGGTATTTCTCCCTCTAAACTTCTCATCCCCTTGAGTTATGCCTCAGGAATGGGCGGTGTCTGTACCCTTATCGGTACCCCGCCGAACCTGATTATCAGCGGACTTTACGAGGAAAAGACTGGTGAGGCAATGAACGTACTGACAACGACCATCCCCGGATTGTTCTGTCTGGCCGTCGGCGTGCTGTCGGTCATCGCCATGCGCCGTCTGCTGCCAGACCGCAAGGCTCCAGAAACTGCTTTTGAGGCTACGTCGGAATACACCGTCGAGTTGCAGGTTCCGTCAGATAATCCATACATTGGAAGAACATTAGGCGAAGTTGGCCTCTTTCGCGTCAAGGGCGGTAGTCTGATAGAGATGTATCACTTCGATGATGTTCCGTCGCCCGTCACGGAGGATGAGTTTATCATGGGCGGAGACCATCTGGTCTATGCTGGACAGATAGACGAGATTTTGGAAATGGCAAAGAACCACCAGCTGGTGAGCGCTGACCACCATGTCTTTTCTATGAATGAGATAGACAAGAGTCGCCAACTTCGTACGGCCTATGTCAACTTTGGCAGCAGCCTGATAGGAACGACTATCGGTGGTAGTACGTATGAGAGAGATAATAATGTGGTGCTGGCAGCTGTTGCCCGACGTGGCAAGCGTATCAAAGAAGTGCCGCGACAAGTGGTGTTGCAGGCCGGTGACACACTGCTGTTAGTATGTCCGAAGCACATTAATGTTAATACTTCTTCTCTGGCAAGTGACCTACACTTCTTCGATTCTAACGAAGTTCCAAACATTGGCCGTGGCACACTTGTTTCCACAGCCATCATGATTACTATGGTGGCGCTCTCGGCATTCGGCATCATACCTTTGCTGCAGTCTGCCTTTCTCGCTGCTGCAGCTATGCTCATTTTCCGATGCTGTTCTGTGGAGCAAGCTATGAAGTCTGTCAACTGGGACATCCTGATGGTCTTTGCGGGTAGTGCCGTGCTTGGTCTTGCTATCCAGAAAACGGGCATTGCTGAGTGGTTAGCCAACGGTATTCTTGATGTGTGTGGCACCAACCCACTTGTGGTGATGACTGCCGTATGCTTCGTTGCTACCTTCATTACCGAGTTCATCTCGAACACGGCTGCGGGTGCCATGTTCTTCCCCATCATGTATGAGGCTGCAGAGAAGTTGGGTTACGATCCCTTCCCCTTCCTCATTGCCCTGATGGTAAGCGTCAGCAGCAGTTTCGCTACGCCCATAGGTTCGCCTACCCATATGCTGGTCTATGGCCCTGGCGGCTATCGCTTCAGCGACTTCATGCGCATAGGTTTGCTGATGAATCTCATCATTCTTGCAGCTAATATTTTCATCGTGAATATCGTATATCCGTTAACTCAATTACCATAAACAAAGAAAAAATACACAACGGAACCCGTTGTGTATTTCTTTTATGCTTATAATGCCTCGTCATCAGGTCGTGAAGGACGGGACGTGAGCTTGGGCAGATGGCGTTTACGACGCAGGTAGGCTGCCTTACGTGCCTCGTATTCCTCGTAGTGTCGTTCCAGGAAATTGTCTGCCATAGAGCGTCAATGACCTTTATTATAAATGATGCTGATGGTGACCGGTGCGTGGGCATTGGCACTGCCGCCTATGAGACGGACACTTGACAACGACATTTGGTTGGAGATGTTGGTCACTTCGTACGTTGACGCGTTATAAGTGTAGTCAACGGGTACGAGCACCACCTTGTTCCATTCTTTATCGCCTAGCTTGCGATTCTTCCAAAGCGAGGTGGCAAGAGCTGAGATGTTGTTGAAGGTGTATACTTTGTTGTCGATTCTTGCCACGTACGAGGTCTTGTTGTCTGGGATAGTTTTCTTCTCGAAGAAGGAGTAGAGATTGGCCTTGGGCAACATGAGCACGTAGTCGGGTGCATCTATATTGGTATCATCATCCTCCGTGTAGCGAGGGAACGAAATCTTTGCTTGTACAAGGGTGTCATTCTCATGGCCGCGCATAATTTCTTCGATAGGGAGTGTCACCTCTGTAAAGAGTCCGGCAGGGCTCTTGATGTAGGTGCAGGTATTATCGTTTGCCAACTGTTCAATGCGCTTCTTGTCGGTGTAGATGGAGGTAGTGCGGACAATTTCCTCTGTTCCAGTGAACACGCGGTTGGCTGTGATAATACTGTCGTTGCTGGTGTATCTGAAGTACAACACGAGCTCAGTGGTATAGACCTGCGACATGATTCCGGCTCCGTCTATAGTCTTGAAGTAGAAACCTGGGCATATATTGTGGACGAACGACCATGTGTCCTTAAAGTATTCGGGATGCTGGTAATAGTTCTGCATAATGTAGGTGCCGTAGTTGTTATACGTCACTCCATTCTTGGCAGTATAGGGGGCATTGATGGGTATGTTGATGTAGGGGATGAATGTTGTCTCGCTACGCTGTTCGTCACTGAGCAGGTAGTTGATGAAGGTATAGTTCTTGTCCTGCTGGATGCCGTCCTTGCGGATGAGTCCACGCTCAAAGGGGTCGAAATCGGAATAATAGACCTTGCCGTCCTCCATCGGTGTGCCCAACTCATAGGCGGTGAGTTTCATTGGGGCGAGACTGTCGCCCACAATCTGCTGGATGTAGATGTTGAGGTGGCAGGAGTCAGCAATAGCCATTCCTTCCTTGTCGCGGCTTATGATGCTGCTCTCATTCGGTAACAGGTTGGCTGCCAGGCGCTCCATCATCACGAACTGCGTGGTGTAGTCTGCCGTGACGTAGTCTTCCGTTTCGGGGTCTTTCATGCGTCCCAGATAGTCATAAGTGCTACGTGAGAGCACGGAGTCAATAATGATGGAACGGGTGGAGACGAGAAAGGTATCGGCTATGATTGAGAAGTGATCGACGTCTTTGGTTAGCGAACCTCCGATATCCTGCGTATTATCATCGCATGCAGAGATTGTCATTGCTGTCAACAAAATCCCTGCTATCCATTTTGCTTTCATCTTTTCTTTTGCCTTTAAACTTTTTTCCTTTTACCTTGTTCTTATTCGCACAGCTGGTCGTAGAATGCTTCGTAGGCATTGCCAAACTCCTCTCCCGGATAGCGGAGTAGGGGTTTACCGTTAGTCTCGGCATACTTCAGCAGGTCGGCGTTGACATCCTGATTGGCCTCGATGATGCCGTCGGAATAGTCGATGGCGAGCTTGCTCAGCTCGTCGAAGCCGAAATCGTCGTTGTACTTTCCCAGCAACTCGGCCTTGGCATCCTTGAACTCCATAATCTGTTTGAAGTTCTCGCCCATGGTGGCGTCAAACGTCTTGGGGTAGAGTGATGTCACCACCTTGGTGTTGGCAAACGAAGGCTCCTCGCTATAGGCTGTCTTGAGGTAGAATGGAATGATGGAGGTCATCCATCCCTGACAGTGAATGATGTCGGGCGCCCAGCGTAGCTTGTTGACGGTTTCGAGCACGCCACGTGAGAAGAATATGGTACGCTCACCCAAGTCGGCTAAGTCGGCAATGTTTTCTTCGGTCAGCATTTGGCGCTTGGAGAAATAGTCATCATTGTCGATGAAATATACCTGTACGCGTGTCTGGACAATGGTAGCAACTCTGATAATCAACGGATGGTCGGTATCGTTGATGATGAGGTTCATTCCTGACAGGCGCTGTACCTCGTGTAACTGTCCGCGACGCTCATTGATGGTGCCCCACTTGGGCATGAAGGTGCGGATTTCGTTTCCACGCTCCTGAATGACCTGGGGTACTTTCTTTCCCATGACGGCCAGTTCGGTTTCGGGTACGTAGGGTATAGTCTCTTGATTGATGAATAATATTCTCTTTGCCATGTCGATGTTAATTTGTAGTGCAAAGGTACGAAAAAAAAGGGAAAAAAGGGAATAATGCAAGGCTTTTTAGAATTTTTAGCCTCTAATTTGGCATATTTTCACGATATTTCTTTCTTATTTGATAAAAATGTTGTTATTTTGCACCCTCAAAATGTAATTACATCGATGACAAAGGTATTTGAAAAGATTGTTGATTTGCAGAATGCGTTGTTTGATGAGCGCAAGCTGGGAAAGACGGTGGGGATGGTTCCTACGATGGGTGCATTGCATGAAGGTCACGCCTCACTGGTACGACGCTGTGTGAAGGAGAACGATGTCACTGTGGTGTCTGTCTTTGTCAACCCAACACAGTTCAACGACAAGAATGACTTGAAGAACTATCCCCGTACGTTGGAGGCTGACTGCCAATTGCTGGAGGCTACTTTTCAGAAGGAAATCGGAAATCAAAAATCCGTAGATAGTAAATCCATTTATGTCTTGGCTCCAAGCGTAGAAGAGATGTACCCCACGCCTGACACGCGGCAGTTCGAGTACCCGCCCGTCTCGACGGTCATGGAGGGTGCCCACCGTCCCGGCCATTTCAACGGAGTGTGTCAGGTGGTGAGCCGTCTGTTCTACATTGCGAAGCCTGACCGTGCCTACTTCGGTGAGAAGGACTGGCAGCAGATAGCTGTCGTGAAGGCGATGGTGCGCCACTTAGGTATCCCCGTTCAGATTGTTGAGTGCGATATTGTGCGCGATGAGGACGGTCTAGCCAAAAGTTCCCGCAATACGCTGTTGGCTCCTGATGAGCGAGCCATTGCTCCTACCATCTACAAGGCTCTGAAGGCCAGTGTGACGTATGCTAAGAAGCATACGGTGCAGGAGACACATGACAAGGTGGTTGGCGATATCAACAAGGTCGATGGCCTTGACGTTGAATACTTCTCGATTGTCGATGGCAACACGTTGCAGGATATCAGCGCGTGGGAAGACAGCGATTATGTGGTAGGTTGCATTACTGTCTATTGCGGTAAGACGCCCATCCGACTGATTGACCACATCAAGTATAAATCGTAAATCGAAAATATAACAAGATGTATATAGAAGTGATGAAGTCGAAGTTGCACTGCGTTACTGTGACGGAGGCCAACTTAAACTATATGGGCAGTATTACCATCGATGAAGACTTGATGGATGCTGCTAACCTCATTGCAGGCGAGAAAGTTCAGGTGCTTGACAACAACAATGGCGAACGCTTCGAGACCTATATTATAAAAGGAGAACGCGGTAGCGGATGTATATGTCTGAACGGTGCTGCTGCCCGCAGGGTTCAGGTGGGCGATGTCATTATCATTATCTCCTACGCTACGATGGATTTTGAGGAGGCTAAGACGTTTAAGCCTTCAGTGGTGTTTCCGAAAGAAGGAAACAAGGTATAAAAAAGGCCGCTCAATATTGGGCGGCCTTTTTCTATGATGATTGATTTTACTACTCGATAACCACGAGCGCATCGTCTTCCATGACGCTCTGTCCTGCCTGGACAAGCACAGCCGTCACCTTTCCACCCTTCTCGGCTTCCAGATTGTTGGCCATCTTCATGGCTTCCAGAACGACGACCACGTCGCCGGGCTGTACCTCGTCGCCTACGGCAACCTTTACCTCGACGATGGTTCCGGGCAGCGGAGCCTTTACAGCGTTGTTGGTGTTGACATTTGCAGCATCGGTAGTAGCGGTTGCAGTACCTTCACTGGCGGCGGCAGCGGGCTTACCCAGCACAACTTTCTTCTTCTCGGGTTCTGCTTCGGGTTCCATCTCAACCTTGTAGTCTTCACCGTTCACTTTCACAGAAGTGATGTTATCGACGATATCGCCAATCTCCACTTCGTATTTATTACCGTTGATGGTATATTTATATTCCTTCATTTTCGATTTTGTTTTATGGATGTTGAGTCATAGTCTGGGCATAGCCGTTCCACTGGGTCATTTTCTCCGCAATGGTGATGATACCTGTTTCCTTGTCGTGGACGTTGTTGCCCTTGAACTCATGCAGTGCCAATGCAATGGCAGCATATACTTCATTCTTGTTCATAAGCAAAAATATTACATCGGTATGTTACCATGCTTCTTGGCAGGCAGAGCATCACGCTTGGTAGCCAGCTGGGCCAGACCACGACAGATGCGGAAACGTGTGTTGCGCGGCTCAATCACGTCGTCAATGTAACCGTACTTAGCAGCCTGATAGGGATTAGCAAAGAGGTCGTCATACTCCTGCTCCTTCTCGGCAATGAATGCCTTAACATCCTCGCCGGCTTCCTTCTTGGCCTTGGCTTCCTTAGCATAGAGCACGGCAGCAGCACCGCTGGCACCCATCACGGCAATCTCTGCAGAGGGCCATGCATAGTTCAAATCGGTATGGAGCTGCTTCGAGCCCATCACGATGTGACTTCCGCCGTACGATTTACGCAGTGTAACGGTAATCTTGGGAACAGTTGCCTCACCGTAAGCGTAGAGCAGCTGTGCACCATGCAGGATGACTGCGTTGTACTCCTGACCTGTGCCGGGCAGGAATCCAGGAACGTCAACCAGTGAAACGATAGGAATATTGAAGGCGTCGCAGAAACGTACGAAGCGAGCACCCTTACGTGAAGCATTTACGTCAAGCACACCAGCGTAGCATGAAGGCTGGTTAGCCACGATGCCTACGCTCTGTCCGTTGAAGCGAGCGAAGCCCACGATGATGTTTTTGGCGAACTTAGGCTGTACCTCGAAGAATTCTCCGTCATCCACTACAGCACCAATCACCTTATACATGTCATATGCCTCGTTGGGGTTCTCGGGGATAATCTCGTTGAGCGAATCCTCCAGACGGTCGATGGGGTCGGTGCACTTCTTGCGGGGAGACGTCTCCATGTTGTTCGAGGGGATGTAGCTCAGCAGTGTCTTAATCATCTGCATACCCTCTTCCTCGGTCTTAGCCGTGAAGTGGGTTACACCACTCTTCGTCGAGTGTACGCTGGCACCACCCAGATGCTCCTGGTCGATGTCTTCACCAGTAACGGTCTTCACCACCTTAGGACCTGTGAGGAACATGTATGAGATGCCTTCCATCATCAGCGTGAAATCGGTGAGGGCAGGTGAGTAAACGGCACCACCGGCACAGGGACCGTAGATACCTGAGATCTGGGGAATGACACCTGATGCGAGGATATTACGCTCGAAAATCTCGGCGTAGCCAGCCAGTGCATTGATGCCTTCCTGAATACGGGCACCGCCAGAGTCGTTCAGGCCGATGACGGGAGCACCCATCTTCATGGCCATATCCATGACCTTGCAGATTTTCTGGCTCATGGTCTCGGAGAGTGAACCGGCATGAACGGTGAAATCCTGTGCGAAGACAAATACCAAACGGCCGTCGATGGTACCTGAACCGGCTACCACGCCGTCGCCAAGGAACTGCTTCTTCTCCATTCCGAAGTTGTGGCAGCGGTGCTCCTTGAACATGTCATACTCTTCGAACGAACCCGAATCGAGCAGCATGTCGATGCGCTCGCGGGCAGTGTATTTACCTTTCTGGTGCTGTTTCTCGATTGCTTTCTCACCGCCACCCAGACGAGCTTGCTCTCTTTTGGCGATGAGCTGTTTGATTTTTTCTAATTGCTTTGACATTTTATTATTTACTATTATATTATTTCACTATTAACTATTTTACTCAGGGTGTTCGCAAAGTTCCGTCAGGATTCCGCAGGTTGACTTTGGATGCAGGAAAGCGATGTTCAGGCCTTCGGCACCCTTGCGGGGCTGCTGGTCAATGAGGCGAATTCCCTTACCGTCACACTCTATGAGGGCTTCCTTCACGCCATCCTCTACGCAGAATGCAACGTGGTGTACACCCTTGTTACCTTTGTCGAGCCACTTCTGGATGGTGCTCTCGGGGCTTGTCGGCTCCAACAGTTCCAGCTTTACCTCGCCACATTTCAGGAAAGCAGTCTTTACTTTCTGGTCTTCTACTACTTCTGTTGCATAACACTCCAGGCCCAGCACCTCAGTGAAGTAGGGTAGGCTCTCTTCGATGCTCTGGACGGCAATGCCCAGATGCTCAATGTGTGAAATCTTCATAATCTTAAAAATATTAATATTTTTTCGGTTTGCAAATTTGACGTGCAAAGATACGAAAAAAAGTGAAGAGTGAAGAGCGAAGAGTGAAGAATTTGCTGCCGCTTAACCTTTTTTACCTTTTACCTTTTACCTTTTTACCATTTTGCCTTTATTAGAACTCCACACTCAACTTAGCATTGATCAGTCGTCCTGTCAGGTAGTTGGGCACGGCGTATTGCTGGTTGCTCACGTCGGTCACCCAGTAGTAGGAGTTTACGTTGTTAATGCCAAAGAGGTTGAGGCAGTCAACGCCAATCCAGATGCGCTTCAGTCCAAACGTTGTGCTTTGCTCGTTCTTGTAGGCCAGGTAGCCCAGTCCGATGTCGGCACGACGATAGGCTGGGGCGCGGAAATGCTGGTATTCGAGTCCACGGTGTGGGGGACCGAAAGGTAGTCCGTCGGCAAAGGCAAGACGCAGTGTCATACGCCAACGGTCGGTGCCAGGGAAGTAGTCGGTAAAGTGCAGGTTCATGGCCCAGCGCTGATCAGTCGGCAGAGGCATGGAGTGTCCGTTGAACTCCTGTTTGGTTGACATCAGCGAGACGGTCAGCCACGAGTCGGTGCCAGGCACGAACTCACCAAACAGCTTGAAGTCCAAACCTGCTGCATGTCCTTTGCCGAGGTTCTCGCCGTAGTACGTTAGTTTCATGTTCTGCACGTTGTAGGGAATCAGGTTGCTGAGAGCCTTGTAGTAGGCTTCTGCCGTGAAACGGAACGGGCGTTCGAGCATCTTGAAGCGATAGTCCATTGCTACCACGAAGTGTATGCTGCGCTGGCTCTTGATTTTGTCGTTGAACGTCACTACTGTCTGTCCGTTTACGGTGGTTGTGTCGCGCATTTCTTTGAAGAACGGTGCTTGGTAATAGAGTCCTGTGGCAAAGCGGAACGTCAGGTCTTGGTTGAAGGCCGGTGTGATGGCCAGTGCCACACGGGGTGACACGGTGGTCTCACCGTTGAATGACCAGTGGCTCATGCGAATGCCGTAGCAGAGGGTGAAGAAACTCTGTACGTCAGCACCTGTTGCCCAGCGGTAAGTGTCCTGCAGATAGGCTTCCATGCGTGTGGAGTTCAGCTTGTTGTTGGCTGTCAGTTGGTAGATGAGGTCGAGCCTGTCGGCGGTGCGGGGTAGGGAGTAACCGCTGGAGTCACGCATCTCCCATTCACGCGAATACTCCTCAATGCGTTCGCCCTTCAGCGTGAAGGCACCTTCCCACTGGTGGTGCTTCGTTCGGTGCTGTACCATCAGCTTGCCGCTCATTACGTCTGCTGTCAGACGGTTGCGTGCATGCTCCATATACGTTCCCACCGCCAGCTGCTCGGCTGCTTGAGCGTCGTCAAGCCAGTACTGTCCCATGATGTCGTAAGCTTCGCGCTCCTTCGTGTGGAAAGCTGCCCCCATCAGCGAAATGTGGGTATCGGGCGTGATGTTATAGGTGATGCTCAGATTGCCGAAAAGCGTTTGGAAACGGTCTTTCTCCTGTCCGTCGAAATACACCTTGAACGTCTTGGCGTTCTGCAAGGTGCCGAACGACGTCTCACGGTCTTCGGGCGTGAATTCGTACTTGTTGTCCGAGATGTTGCCAATGAACTCAAACAGCCAGCGCTTCGATGGCTTGTAGGTCATATAGGTCTGGTAGTCAAGGTACTTCGGATGGTACTCACCCTTCGTGTCCGTCGTGCCCAGTAGATAGCTGTTCGTCTTGTAACGAAGACCGTGACTCATGGAGAATCGCTTGCCGCCCAGTCCCAGGTGGACGCTGCCTCCCAGGAGCGATGCCTGCAGGTGGGCTTCCGCCTTGTCGGGCCGGCGGTAACGGATGTCCAGGGCTGACGACATGCGGTCGCCGTAGCGTGCTTCGAAGCCGCCTGTAGAGAAACCGATGCTCTCCACCATATCGGGGTTGATGATGGAAAGTCCCTCCTGTTCGCCACTTCTGACGAGTAGCGGACGATAGACCTCGATATTGTTGATATAGACGCTGTTCTCGTCAAACGAGCCGCCACGCACATTATACTGGCTCGACAGTTCGTTGTGCGACGAAACGCCGGCCTGTTGCTGAAGCAGGTCCTCGACGCCATTGCCGCTGGCCGAAGGTGCTCCTTTCACGTCGCGTGGTGATAGTTGCTCCGTTGGCGTGTTCTGTCGGCGACGTTCGGTAACGATGACTTCGCCCAGTGCCTCGAGCGAGGGTAGCATCACCTCAATCTGCATCTTTCCTTTGGGATTATGGAACGTCCGTTTCTTGGCATTGTAGCCGACCATTGAGAATTTAACCACCACGGTGTCAGCTGTTTTTAGTGTTATGCTAAATTCTCCCTTGAGGTTCGTCATCGCCAATTTTCCCTGCTTGGCGCAGGAGACGTTAGCTAGCTCAATGGGATTGTTCTCCTCGTCAACCACGCGTCCCGTAAGCGTGAATGTCTGTGCCACAATCGTAGCCACCCCTGCTGTCAGCAGAAGTAGCACCGTCATCACATATCTTGTTACCCATGTCTTCATGTTCATTGTTCTATTAACGCAACTTCCGACAGATTATTGTGTGCCAGTAAATTGAACTTGATGATACAATAGATGTATTGAGCATAAAAGACGGCACTTCTCTGCGCGAGAAGTGCCGTTGTTCTGTCAGATATGCGCTGACTCTCAGGAAGAAGCCAACACTTAGTTGCCTGTCATCGTGCTTAGCTTTTCCAATTCTTTCATGCTAATCTTTCCCTTCATAGCAATAATCTGCATAGCCTCTGCATTACCATGTAGCACGAAGAGTAGATTGTAGTGGTCACCGTCTTCACCGTCACCATAGATAAGCATCGTCTCGCCGTCCTCTTCACCATCGGCCAACTTGTCGTATCTCTGCGATAACTTCTTGGCCTCAGCCAGCATCTCGGCGGAAAGCTCCTCGCTGGGATTGGCGACCTGCAGCATGTAAATGGATTCGACGCGTTCGAGTACGGCTTTGGTTTCTGCATCAGCCTGGGCAGCGCCCATCTTCAGCAGCTCCTGGGGAACTTCTATATACTCGACACCTTGGGCATCCTTATACTTATTAAAGAAGTCCTGATAGGTCTGGCAGAATGCCAACTGGCAGGTCATAACGAGTGCCAGCAATGTAATCATCTTTTTCATTTCCTGTTTTGTTTTGTTTTTATAAAATCGGTGCAAAGGTAATACTTTCATTCCATATAGCAAAGAAGAGGAACGAAAAAATACGTTGAAGACTGGAAAATGTCATGCCGACTTGACAAAGTGATAGGAAATTCTACTATATTTGTGAATTTTTGCTCAAAAGTTTTGTCAAGTAAAATAAAAAGTGTAACTTCGCGGCGCGAAAATGAATAAAACCATATTATAATTCAAAAACCAATCAAAAAAATGAAGAAGTACAACTTTAACGCAGGCCCCTCGATGCTTCCCCGCGAGGTCATCGAAAAGACCGCACAGCAGTGTTTAGACTTCAATGGCTCAGGTCTCTCTCTGATGGAGATCAGCCATCGTGCAAAGGATTTCCAGCCCGTCGTTGACGAGGCAGTAGCTCTGGTCAAGGAGCTGCTTAGTATTCCTGAGGGTTACTCCGTAATCTTCCTCGGTGGCGGTGCAAGCCTCGAGTTCTGCATGATTCCTTATAACTTCCTGATTAAGAAGGCTGCTTACCTGAACACAGGTGTTTGGGCTAAGAAAGCCATGAAGGAAGCCAAATTGTTTGGTGAGGTGGTTGAGGTTGCTTCTTCAGCCGACGCCAACTACACGTTCATTCCGAAGGACTGGACCGTTCCTGCTGATGCTGACTATCTGCACATCACTACGAACAACACCATCTACGGTACTGAAATCCGCAAGGACCTCGACGTGAACGTTCCCCTGATTGCCGATATGTCGTCAGACATCTTCAGCCGTCCCATCGACGTGAAGAAGTATGATGCCATCTATGCTGGTGCTCAGAAGAACCTGGCTATGGCCGGTGTGACCATCGTCATTGTGAAGGACGAGAAGTTGGGCAAGGCTCCGCGTGAGATTCCCACCATGCTCGACTACCGCACACACGTTGATAAGGGTTCTATGTTCAATACTCCCCCTGTTGTGCCCATCTACAGCGCTCTGGAGACGCTCCGCTGGATTAAGAAGAACGGTGGTGTAGAGGCTATGGACAAGCTGGCACAGCAGCGTGCAGAGATTGTCTATGGCGAGATTGACCGCAACAAGATGTTCCAGGGTACCGCCAAGGCTGAGGACCGTTCGCTGATGAACCTCTGCTTCGTTATGGCCGACGAGTACAAGGAGCTGGAGAAGGACTTCCTCGACTTCGCTACGTCGAAGGGTATGGTTGGCGTGAAGGGTCATCGCTCGGTTGGCGGCTTCCGTGCTTCTTGCTACAACGCACAGACCATTGAGGGTGTCAACGCTCTCGTTGCCTGCATGAAGGAGTTTGAGGCCAACCACTAATTAACATATTAAAGATTATACATTAAATATTGATCTTTATGAAAGTATTAGTTGCAACAGAAAAGCCATTCGCAGCAGCTGCTGTCAATGGTATTAAGGCAGAAATTGAGGCAGCAGGCAATGAGCTCGCGCTGCTGGAGAAATATACGGAGAAGGCACAGCTGCTGGACGCTGTGAAGGATGCTGATGCGTTGATTATCCGCTCGGACAAGGTGGACGCTGAGGTGCTCGATGCTGCCAAGCAGTTGAAGATTGTGGTTCGTGCCGGTGCCGGTTACGATAACATTGACCTCGCTGCTGCTACCGCTCATAATGTAGTAGCTGAGAATACACCTGGTCAGAATGCTAACGCTGTCGCAGAACTCGTGTTCGGTCTGCTGGTCATGGCCGTTCGTGGTTTCTATAACGGCAAGAGCGGCTCTGAACTGCTGGGTAAGAAGCTGGGTATCCTGGCTTTCGGTAATGTTGGTCGTAACGTGGCTCGCATCGCCAAAGGCTTTGGAATGGATGTTTATGCCTACGACGCTTTCTGTCCTGCAGAGGTTATTGAGAAGGCTGGTGTACATGCCGTTGCCAATCAGGACGCTCTCTTCGAGCAGTGTGACGTTGTTTCACTCCACATCCCCGCTACACCTGAGACCAAGCAGAGCATCAACTACGCATTGGTAGGCAAGATGAAGAAGGGTGGTGTGCTTGTGAATACAGCCCGCAAGGAAGTTATCAACGAGCCCGAGCTCATCAAACTGATGCAGGAACGTGAGGACCTGAAATTTGTCACTGATATCATGCCTGATGCCAACGACGAGTTCCAGAAGTTCGAGGGTCGCTACTTCTCTACCCCGAAGAAGATGGGTGCCCAGACAGCAGAGGCTAACATCAACGCCGGTATTGCTGCTGCCAAGCAGATTAATGCCTTCTTCAAGGATGGCGACACCAAGTTCCAGGTGAACAAGTAAAACATCATCTGATAATAAAAAAGAGAGCTCGACCAATGGTCGGGCTCCTTTTTTATTGTTGCTTGTCTGCCCATTGCTGCAGGGCTTCTATATATCGCTCTGCCCGTTCGTCGTAAAGACGTTTCTCGCGTTGACGGGCAATGAGCTTGTAGAGCAGCCACAGCAGCAGGCAAGGCACCGTACCGGCTACAAAGCTGAGCCAGAAGAGTAGGGTGTCATTCGGGCTCTTCCACGTCATCAGCACGGGTGGGATGCAGAAGATGATGACGAGCCACAGGGGGCCTCGGCGTTTCATGTCCTTCTGCCATTCCAGCAGGTCTTGCTTGCGGTCGATGTATTCCTCGAATTCCTCGTCGCTGATACCGAAATGCTCAGCACGGGGCAGGGTAGGATTGTTCCTGTTCTTGGAACGAATCATGATAATCTTGCTCTGCAAGGTCTCCTCGAACTGCGGGGCATCGATGTAGCGGCGGTCAATGTTAAACATAATAGGTGAGTAGTGAGTGATTAGCACAGCCGGCGTGAACCGTCGCCAATGACCACGTCATAGACCTTCGGCTCGTGACCGTATTTTTCGTTGAAGCGCTTTTTGGCGTCAGCAATGAACTGACGGTAGAGGTCGTTGCGTACGAGGTTGATGGTGCAACCGCCGAAGCCGCCACCCATGATACGTGAGCCCGTAACACCGTTCTCACGCGCAATGTCGTTGAGGAAGTCGAGCTCCTCGCAACTTACTTCGTAGTCTTTTGATAGTCCTTCGTGCGTCTTGTACATCATCTCGCCAACCTTCTCGTAGTCGCCTTCATTGAGGGCGTCGCAAACAGCCAGCACACGGTCTTTCTCGCCGAGCACGAACTTGGCACGCTTGTAGTCCTCTTCGCCGACGGCATCCTTTACTTCCTCAAGCTGTTCCCACGTGCAGTCGCGCAGGGTTTCGAACTTGCCTTCAGGGTGCTTCTCCTGAATGTGCTTTACCACGTTCTCACAGGAGTTGCGACGGTCGTTGTAGGGGGAGCCTGCCAGCTGGTGCTTCACGACAGAGTCGAGCAATACGAGACGGTAACCATCGGGCTTGAATGGGAAATACTCGAACTCGCGGCTACGGCAGTCGAGACGCATCAGACAACCTGCCTTGCCGAAGACGCTGGCAAACTGGTCCATGATGCCACAGTTCACGCCGCAGTAGTTATGCTCAGTGGCCTGACCAGCGAGTACCATATCCCACTGACTGACCTTATTGTCGCCAAAGAGGTCGTTCAAACCACAGGCAAAGCAGCTCTCCATAGCGGCAGAAGAAGACATGCCGGCACCGAGGGGCACATCGCCTGCAAAGGCAATGTTGAAGCCCTTGACGGGAACTCCCAGCTTCCTCATTTCTAGCGAGATGCCGTAGATGTAGCGTGCCCACGAAGCACGGGGACCTGCAGGGTCGCTGAGCTTGAAGTCAACACGGTCTTTCAGGTCAATGGCATAGGCCATCACGGTGTCTTCCGTACCATTAGGACGCATCTCGGCCATAACGCCTTTATCGACTGCTCCTGGGAATACGAAGCCACCGTTGTAGTCGGTGTGCTCGCCAATGAGGTTTATACGCCCTGGAGAGGCATATACGTTGCCGGTCTTTCCATCGAAGTGTTTGATGAAGCGGCTTCTTACAAATTCAATTTCCATTATAGTTTATAGTTTTTACTTGTTATTATCAGTATAGCAAGCCAATCATGCTACCCCATAAAAAATGAAAGATTAAAATTGGAAGATGAAAAGAAGAGTTGCGTCCCTTTTCCATTCTTTCATTTTAATCTTTCATCGTTTTTAATTTAGATCATTACTTACTTCGCTACTCCGAAGCGATAGATGGTCTTCTGCTTGTAACGCTGTCCAGGATTCAGTACAACACTGGGGAAGTACGGACGGTTCGGGCTGTCAGGGAAGTGCTGTGCCTCGAGGCAAACAGCTGAACGACGTGGGAATGTGCAGTCGTTGGCTCCCTTGTAGCCATTCAGGAAGTTACCGGTATAAAGCTGCAAGCCTGGCTCAGTGGTGAATACCTCCAGGGTACGGCCGCTCTTAGGCTCGGTAATCTTGGCAGCAAAGCTCAGTTCGCCCTCTTCACTCTTGTTCAGGATGTAGTTGTGGTCGAAACCATGACCGAACTTAATCTGCTCATTGTCAGCCTCAATGTCCTGTCCGAAAGACTTTGCGGTGCGGAAGTCGAAGGGCGTGCCTTCAACCTTCAGAACCTCACCTGTAGGAATTGCCGTAGCATCGGTGGGCAGGTAGAAGTCGGCATTGATTTCGCATACCTGCTCCTCGATGGTCGGGGTGGGGTCTGCTGTTCCTGCCAGTGCGAAGAAGGCGTGGTGTGTCAGGTTGACGATGGTCTTCTTGTTGGTGGTTGCCAGGTACTCAATGACCAACTCGTTCTGGTCGGTGAAGGTGAATTCTACTGTCACGTCAAGCTCGCCGGTGAAGCCTTCCTCTCCGTAAGAAGAGATGCGGTGCAGAGCCAGAGAGCGGGGACCCATCTGACGGGCATCCCAAACTTTAGCGTTGAATCCCACAGCACCTCCATGCAGGTGGTTGGGACCATCGTTCAATGCCAGCTGGTAGTCCTTGCCGTTCAGGGTGAACTGACCTTTGCAGATACGGTTGCCCCAACGTCCAATCAGTGTTGACAGGTAGGGCTCCTGTCCGCTGGTGAGCTGCTTGATGTTGGCATGACCCTCAATGACGTTAGCTACTTTTCCATCCTTGTCAGGTACCATGATGGCACAAATGGCTCCACCATAGTTAGAGATAGCTACCTCGTAACCCTGACGGTTCTTCAGGATGTACAAATCTGTTTTTTTACCATTAATCGTGGTCTGAAAGTCCTTGCGTTTCAGGCCGCACAGCGTCGCTGTTTCTGTAGTGTTTGACATATCTTAATCGTTTTAAGTTACAGTTTGTTTGCAAAGTAACTGAAAAAAGTCGAGATAAGCAAACTTAACGCCCTAAAAAGTGTGACAATTGTGTTAAAAACACCTAAATGCAATTCTTGAGGAAGTCTGCAACGAGGTAACTACTGCCTCCGACGAACACAAAATCCTCGCGTGCCACAACGCTCTTGACCATGTTATATGCCTCTGTCACAGTGGCAAACCCGTTACCACACAGCCCGTTCTCATTGGCAATCATAAGCAGTTGCTCCACAGGAATGGCCCGTTTGTTATTTGGCTGGGTAAAATAGTAGGATGCGTCGTGTGGCAACAATTTCATAACGCTTTGTACGTCTTTGTCGCTTACCATTCCGAAAATAATGTGCATTTGTTTGCATCTGACGTTCTTGAGTTGATGGCTCAGATATCTCCACCCAGCCAGGTTGTGTCCCGTGTCGCAAACAATGCGTGGAGTGTCCTTCACAGTCTGCCAGCGTCCCTGTAGTCCTGTCAGTTCACAGACATGTGACAGTGCCTGCTGTATCTCGGAACTGCTCTTTTCCTTGTTCTGAGGTAGCTCGCATTTGCAGAGCACTCCAATCTTCTCCAACTGTCGGACAGCGCAGAGTATGGTATTCGTATTTTTTATCTGATAGAGTCCGCCAAGCTCTCCTTGTAGCTGACCATCGTGACGGGTATCGTAGAGTATGCTGCCATCCTTCTGGATTTTGGCTTGAAGTACCTCTGGATAATCTTCTGCAAACACGATGGGGGCGTTCATTTCCTTTGCCTTGCTTTCAAAGACAGGACGTGTCTCTGCTGTGGTCTCACCTATGACCACCGGCACACCTTGCTTGATGATTCCAGCTTTCTCGGCAGCAATCTTGTCGAGTGTGTCGCCAAGGAACTGGGTGTGGTCAAAGCTGATGTTGGTAATAATGGCCAACTCGGGTTGTATGATGTTGGTACAGTCCAGTCGTCCTCCCAGGCCTACTTCAATGACAGCAATGTCAATGTTCATGTCGCTGAAGTATTTGAAGGCCATAGCTGTGGTCAACTCAAAGAAGGTGGGCTGCAACGGCTCAAAGAACTTAAGCTCCTTCTCAACGAAGTTTACGACGTACTCCTCGGAGATACATTTGCCGTTGATGCGGATGCGTTCACGGAAATCGACCAGATGGGGTGAGGTGTAGAGACCAACCTTGTAGCCACAGGTCTGCAGAATAGCAGCTATCGAATGTGAGCACGAGCCCTTGCCGTTGGTTCCTGCCACGTGAATGGTGCGGAAGTTGCGGTGCGGATGACCGAAATGTTCATCTAAAGTCCGCGTGTTCTGCAACCCTTCCTTATATCCAGAGGCTCCCTGTTTCTCAAACATGGGAAGCTGGCTGAACAGGTATTGACAAGTCTCTACGTAATTCATTCTTTAATTAAAGTAGTTTTTGAACTTCTGGAAGATAGAGCGCTTGGTGTCGCTGTCGCCCTTGAAGTTGTCACTCTCCTTCAGGTGTACCATCATCTCTTTCTCCTCGCGGCTCAATGTCTTGGGCACATAGACGCTGACATTGACTACCAGGTCGCCACGCCCATTGCCGTAGCCTTGTACGGCAGGCAGTCCCTTGCCACGCAGGCGCATGGTCTTGCCGGGCTGGGTACCGTTCTCTATCTTGATCTTCAGCTTTGTTCCCTCAATGGTCGGAATTTCCACCTCGCCTCCAAGAGCGGCTGTTGGGAAATCGAGCAGCAGGTTATAGATGAGGTCGTTTTCGTCGCGGATGAAGGTGTCGTTCTCTTCTTCCTCAATGAATACCTGAATGTCGCCGTTGATGCCGTTGTTGTGACCAGCGTTTCCTTTGCCGGGAACATTGACTACCATACCTTCAGCGACGCCAGCGGGGATGTTGATCTCCACCACTTCCTCGCCTTTCTCTACACCCGAACCGCCGCAGTGTTTACACTTGTCCTTGATGACATGACCTGAACCGCCACAGGTGGGGCAGGTGCCCTGTGTCTGCATCATTCCGAAGATGCTCTGCGTGGTGTGGGTGATGACACCTGAACCGTGACAGGTCTGACAGATCTCGTCTGAGCTACCGGCTTCTGCTCCTGAACCGTGACAGTGTGAACAGGGGATATCCTTGCGTACCTTGAACTTCTTGGTGACGCCTTGCGATATTTCGTTCAGCGACAGGCGAACCTTCAGACGAAGGTCGCTGCCACGATGCTTCTGCGGACGACGTGAGCCGCCGCCGAAACCTCCGAAGCCTGCATGACCGCCGAAGATGTCGCCAAACATCGAGAAGATGTCGTCCATGTTCATCGATGAAGCGCCGAAGGGGTCGAAACCGCCACCCTGGGCATTGAATCCGAACTGGTCGTATTGCTGGCGTTTCTTTGGGTCGTGCAGCACGTCGTATGCCTCTGCTGCTTCCTTGAACTTCTCCTCGGCTTCCTTGTTACCGGGATTACGGTCGGGGTGGTACTGGATGGCTATCTTTCGATATGCTTTCTTAATCTCATCTTCCGTAGCGCCTTTTCCGACGCCCAGCACCTCGTAGTAGTCTCTTTTTGCCATTATTTATTTTTACTTCTTTACTTTTTACTGGCCTACTGCCACCTTCGCGTGGCGGATTACTTTATCGTTCAGCATATAGCCCTGCTGCAGGCAGTCGATGACCTTTCCCTTCTTGTCGTCACCCATACCGGGCACCATCGCCACGGCCTCGTGGATATCGACGTCGAAATCGGCATCATCCGTGTCAATCTTCTTCACGCCCAGTCCTTCGAGTGCCTTCTGGAACTTCTGGTAGATCAGTTCCATGCCTTCGCGCAATACTTGTGGGTCATCAGTCTTCGCGCCGTTCTCAATGGCACGCTCCATGTCGTCGAGCACAGGCAGGATGGCCTTGATGACGTTCGTACCACCGTTCAGAATCAGCTCGGCCTTCTCTTTGGTGGTGCGCTTGCGGTAGTTGTCAAACTCTGCCACAGAGCGCAGGTATTTGTCCCTGAGCTGCTCCACTTCTTCCAGCGCAGTCTCCAGCGGGTCTTTCACATCTACTTCTGAGTTCTCGGTGCTTTCTGAGTCCTCGGAGTTCTCGGTGTCTTCTGAAAGCTCTGCGTTTTCAGAGTTTTCAACGAGTTCCTCTTCTTCCATGTTTATCTTTTCTTCTTCTTTCATAGTGGTAATGTTTTGCTTTGTAGCTTTACATGCAAATATCGTGCCAAACGTTAACCTTCATACATCTTCGCTTTCTGCTCCTTGATGGCCTCGTCGTAGATGTAGTCGTCGTATGTCATCAGTTTGTCGATGATGCCGCTGGGTGTCAGTTCAATGATGCGGTCGGCCACTGTGTTGATGAACTCATGGTCGTGTGAGGCAAACAGAATGTTTCCCTTGAACGAGATAAGGTTGTTGTTGAATGCCTGAATGGACTCCAGGTCCAGATGGTTCGTCGGCGTGTCGAGGATGAGGCAGTTGGCGTTCTTCAGTTGCATGCGTGCAATCATACAACGCATCTTCTCGCCACCAGAGAGTACGCATACCTTCTTTTGTACGTCCTCGTCCTTGAACAGCATGCGGCCCAGATAAGACTTCATCAGCACCTCGTTACCCGTGCCGTACTGCGAGAGCCAATCCACGAGGTTCATTTCCGACTGGAAGAATGCCGTGTTGTCCAGCGGCAGGTAGGCAGTAGTAATGGTCACGCCCCATTTGTAGGTGCCAGCCTGTGCCTCTCGGTTGCCGTTGATAATCTCGAACAGCGCGGTCATCGCTTTGGGATTGTGGCTCAAGAATACGGTCTTCTGTCCCTTCTCAATGGTGAACGAAACGTTGTCGAAGAGCACTGTGCCGTCGGCATCGACAGCTTTCAGGCCTTCCACCTCGAGAATCTG
>CACXJZ010000023.1 GCA_902768105.1 uncultured Prevotellaceae bacterium | reverse complement strand
GTAAACTCATAATCGTACTTACCCGCTTGTGTGACGTTAATCGAATATTCAGCCCACTTGTTGCTGTTGGCATTACTGAGGACATAGCCGCCATTACCGCTGACAACATCCATACCATCGCCACCCGTACAATAGTCTTCAGCCTCAACCGTACCAGGAACCGTAAAGGTAGGCACACTCTTAAGCGTCATGCTCTTGATAAAGAAACCACCCTTGTCGATGAGCAGCGTGAAGACATGACGACCAGCCTTCAAGTATTCCTTGATTGGACAGCGAACAGCCTGATATGCAGTGGTGCCACCTGTGTTTGGAACATCAGTAAATTCTGTGAGATAAAGAAGATTGTCCAGCGTATATTCTGCCAGATGGAACATACCACCGGCCTTCGTAGAAGCAACCTCGACATCCATCGTATAGTAGCCGTCCTCCTGCACATCTACAGTATATTCCATCCACTGACCGTTCTTGGTGGCAGAAGTCAAAGAACGAGTAGCATTATAGTAAGACACGCCTGACATACCATTGTCGTACGCCGTAACATCGATGGTGCCGGGAAGCTGAGGAACAACATCGTTGTAAGGCGAGCGCTTTGCACCTTTTTGCACTTTGAAATAGCCATAGCGCTCGTAAGTAGAACCGTCAGTAGCGGTAACCACAGCCTTCGTGGTGCAATCACCCGTCTTACTTGCCGTATAATTGACGATATAAGGCTCCTCGGTCATCGTCTCCACCAGTTCATCATTGACATAGAAATCCACCTTAGCGATGGTCTTGGTGGCCAGACGGGCACGGATCTTGATGGGCAACACATCGTCCTGAGCAACCTTCAGGGCTGCAGGACGGATATAGATGGAAGCCTCTTTCTTCGTGCCGGGGAAGGGACCTACGGCGTTTCTGGCAGCATCAGTGGCCATATACTCCCGAATCCATTCCATGGCAGGACGCTCTTCGGCGCCCCTGTAAAGACCGGAGTTGCTCACCCAAGTAGCTCCAAGGACATAGCCCCAAAGGGTGACACCGGCACAATAGGGAAGTTCCCACATGGCAGGTAATACTTTCTGATACTGTGATTTTTGCTGTGCATCATTGGCAACATCAATATCCAATTCCGTGATGAACATTGGCATCTTCAGAGCATCCTGCTGCGTTTTCAAATTATTTTTCAACTCACTCTCGCTGATGTCGGACACTTCGTGTGACTGGTTTCCGTAGGCATCGATAGGTGCTCCGGCATTGCGTAGTGTTTTCACCAAATCAATGTAATTGTTGAGGTCATAACGAATAGAGTTGTAGTCATTGTAGATCAGGATGGCATCCGGCCAACGCTCGTAAGCCATCTCGAAGGCCTTGATGAGCCAGTCGTAGCCCGTCTTGCCGCCACCACCCAAGGTCTCCTTCATCATGGGGTTACCCTGCTGGTGCATACCCACAGCCTCGTTCACCACGTCAATCATCGGCAGGGTGTTGTACTGAGCTTTGGCATGGTCGAACCAGTTGGTAAGGGCGGCGAAGCGCTCCCTTGCAGACAGCGACTCTAGCCAGCTAGGATACTGTGCTCCCCATACCAGTGCATGGTACTTGTAGGTGAAGTTATGCTGCTTGGCATAGTTAAAGGCATTGTTAGCTCCTCCCCAGTTGAAGTTGCCCCTACTGCCTTCCACCGAAGACCATTTTGACTCGTTCTCACAGGTGATTTGGTTCCAAAGCTTATAATACGATGGCACGCCGCCTCCGGCTTCCACACTACCCCTGGTGGTAATATTACCCAGGAACTTGTTGGGATTGGTGCTCACTTGGGCATGGGCAACAGTGCCACACATCAAAAGTGTGCACGTCAAGACACTTAGGTTTTTCAGTAATTTCATTGCTCTTGTTATTATATTATTTTTTTCGCGTGCAAAGGTACGAAAGATTCTTGAATTCCCGTCCTCTGCAACGCTCAAAAACTTTACCGTATGTAACCTTGTAACCAATGAAATGTTACATGAATGAAACATGCACCCCATACATGCCGGAAAAACGGCGTTTATGTGGTGTCAAAACGGCGTTCTGACTATATAAACTCGGCGTTTTGACACACTCAAGACGGCGTTTTGAGGGTACAAAAACGCCGTTTATAGAGACGAAAAAAAGCCCTAGACTTTCGCAAGTCCAGAGCCTTTTATTGTAAAGTTCTAAAAAATCTTACTTCTGAACCACTTTGCGGCCGTTGATGATAACGACACCCTTATAGTCCTTAGAAACACGCTGACCTGAGAGGTTGTAGATGTACTTAGAACCAGTGGTGGTCGTGTTAATCACGTTGTCGATGCCCAGAGGAACAACAGCATTACCTGCACCAATCTTCACGAAGAAGTTGTCAGTGCCAGTAGCATTGATCAGGTTCTCCATCGTCTGACCGGCGCCATTCAGAGTAGCATCCTTCAGATACCACTGAACATTCTTAATGGTATAGTCGTTAGCCTCCTTGATAACAGCCATATCGAACGAGATAGACTGAGCGTCGGTGATGGGCTCGTTACCCCAAGTCGTAGAAGGAATAACATACTCTCTCTCGATGTGCTCGATAACGCCATCGTCAGCAGCGGGGAAGTCAACATCGCCGAATGCATCCTTTCTGTACTCACCAGGCATAGCGTGAGTACCTGTCAGGGTCTTAGCTGCCAAAGTAGCTACACAATCGAAAGCAATAACAGTAACTTCACCGGGCTCAAGAACGCGGTTGGCAACAATGAAGAACTGGTTGTCCCAAGTGTTACCGTTACCTATCTCAGCCTCCTGAGGATTACCGTCAGCATCAGCGGGGAGCCAATCTCTCTCTACACCATTGATAACAATTTCCTCTGCGTTAGTAATGATATCAACAGGCTTCTTGAGTTCCTCACCCTCAACGAGCATGAAGAGAACCTGACCCTTAGAAGCGTCTGTTTCATCAGGAGCAACGAAAATCTGCCATACACCAGCTGCGGGGAGCTTAATCTTAGCATTTGAACCAGCTGTATAGTCCAGCCAGTTAGAGTCGTCATCACCAATGATTGAGCCAGAAGGCTTAATAGTAGCACTCTTGAATGCCTTATCGTAACCACGTACAGTTGAAATCATGACCTCATTGACCCATGTATCCGAATGACCAACAGTACCAACTGTTGCAACGTATGCATCTGCAGCGCCGTCATATTCAAGTTCGGTAGCAGTGTCGAAGTCATACTCGATACCGGTCGTTGCATTAGAACCAGCAACGAAGAAACCTTCATCAAGAACCATGGTCTCCCAAGAGAGATCGTCGAAATAGAATTTAACAGGTTCGAACTCATCCGGTGAGCTCAGTCCATCCTGCAGGTTGAATGCAACAGACCAACCATTGGCCATGTTGCTATCAATTGTAAACTTACCATCGTATTCCTTCCACTCTGTGGTAAATTCGATAGAACCAATAGCCTGCCAGTGGAGGTAGTCAGACGGATGCTCCTTGTGAATCTGGGTTGCTGACTTAACGTTCTTTGTTGCCTTGTAACGGAAGTGAAGCTTTACTTCAGTGCCTTCCTTCCAACCCTTCGGAGACTGAATCCAGAACTGGTTTGCCCACTTGAATGAATTGGCATCGGGGTTATCAGCAGGAAGAGGAATAATTGCACACTGAGTAGCGTCAACAACGAAAGCATGACCTCCGTCAATCTCTTCAATGTCAGCGGGGAAAGGACGTGCTCGGCCATCCTGACCATCCAAATTGTCCTCATTTCTACCCATAGTCAAAGCCCATGCGCAGATTTCACCAGTACGATCACCACGCCAATTAATGTTGATGCCCTCATCAGTTTTGGCAAGCGCCCACTCAGGCCATGATCCAAACTCAGCATTACCTCTCCAAGAAGGAATAGCTGCAGGTGTGGTTTCAACGACAACAGGCTGACCATCGCTTGTCAGCCACTCCTGCCATGTAGCAGGCTTCTCTTCTTTACCCTCGTGGGTAATCTTCAGATAGGCGATGTCCCAATAACCAACATAATCACCACACTGGAAGAGGATATCACCGCTGGTTCCTGTTGCTGTGTAATCATATGTACCCTCAACCCATTCCGTTGTAATGGGGAACTGACCATAAGGTGTCAAACCAAAGCCCAGTGCAGAAATATTTTGAGTTACGCTACCCTTAACCTTGAAGTGGAGGGTATAGGTAACACCAACTTCGGCATTTCCACCAAAACCAATGGGGAAGAACTGACAATCCCATCCGGGGTCAGTTGCTACCTCACTCTCAAAGTGAAGGCAACCGTCTTGAATAGACAGACGGGCAAATGCCGATTCACTTCCACCCCAGCCGGCAAACTTAACCTGCGAGATGTCCGTGTAGTCAGAGAAGTTAACTTCTGCGTCAACAATCTCTTTCGCATTTGCTCCCATGAACACTGCCAAGAGAGCAAAAAGAGTAAATAATTTCTTCATAATAGAAATAATTTTAGATTAATAAATAAAGTGAATTAAAAAATTAATAAATAAATATTCTTTCTTATATAAGAGGTACCGAACCCGACGGGAGTACCGTCGGGAACGGCAATCGTTCTTTACTGTCCACCAAGTGCCTTACAGAATGCCTCGTAGGTAGCAGTACGTACCCAGTCCTTTGTACCCTTGTTGTCAACAGCCTTAATCGCCCAAAGACCAACAGGATCGTTGGTGTCAACCATGTTACCCTTACAGAGACCTGCCTGCTTGTCACGCGGAATCCTGGTCATATACTGGCTGATGACATAAGCATAGTAGTCGGCCAGTTGCTGACGCTGATCATCCGTGATTTTGGTTACTCCAACGGCTGCACCATCGGCATCCAGATACTTGATGTCGAAGTTAGAGAGACGAATCAGTTTGCCTGTGCGAGCCAGGTTGTCAAGCAGCGCATTAAGCGTAGCCTTGTTAGCTGCCTGCGTGGCAGGGTCCTCACTATAAGTGAGATTCAGTTTGGCGTTGATACCGTCAATCTTGGCATTCTTCTTGTCCCAGATGCCAATCCAGTACATCAGGCTTTCCAGCTTCTTGGCATCCTCAAGACCATTTTCGCTGATGAAGAACTTCAGCTCGTTGATGTCACCGCCATACTCCTCAAACGCTGTGCGGGCAGCATGGGCAACAACAGGACCATAGTTCTCACTACCAAGGATGTCCTGCCAGAAAATCTTCGTGGTAGAGTGCTTGAGGTCATACATGCCGTTATCCAGCACTGCCTTCGTGTCGATGGCCTCGTCGATGAGGTCGAAAGACGTGATACGGCCTTCGTTGATCTTCATCACACCGTCACACCAAGCCTTGACAGCATAGTGGATGGTGTCAGTGAGCTCCTGCTCTGTCTGCGGGCGGTGGTTGTCAGGATAGTAGCCCACCTGCACCTTCTGGATGTTGATGGTAATACCACGAGCGGTCTCGATGCGTAAGTAACCATCAGTTACACCCTCTGCACTCTGGGCCTCCACCACAAACTTGGTCCACTTGCCCTGCTTCAGCGGCCACTTACCGTTAATGCCGTTTCCTTCTACTTTATTACCGGAGAAATTAACATCAAAGGTAATGTCCTTATCGGCTCTGGCCCAGAACGTCGTAGTGTATTTAGCCAAAGGATCCACTTCGAAACCTTCAATGATACGAACACTGGACTGAGAACCTATCTGGAGCACGTTCTGCTTATCGTATTTGACGATAGAAGCCTTACCCTTTTCGTTTTCTATGGTACCATGAAATTCTGTCGAGTCGTTGTAGTTAACAACCTTGCCTTCCACATACTCAACCACGATTTCGATAGGAGCAGTGAGTGTGGCCAGCCAGTCGTCAGCCTGATTGGCATTGGCAAAAAGCGGACTGCCAAACACCTTACCATCGATTTCGTCCATGTGGTCAAGAAGATCCTTCATGCTCAGGAAGTTCATCACACCCTTGGCGTTGACAATTTCACCAGACATCAGGGTGGTACCAAAAGCAACATCATCGAAGTTGGTGATAGCTGCAGCATGGGCCAGTTCCTGCTTGTTGAATTCTGTCACAGTAAGCTGAGCGCCAAGCGTCAGGTTAGGAAACTGTGTCCTGTCAATATAGGTCTTGACAGGAGCCAAATCCTTGTAAGGCACTACGACCGTTGGGTCAGGCTCAGCCGTGAAATTATTTGTATCATTATAGTCGGCACAGGAAACAGCAAGTGCCCCGGCAGCCAACATCAGAGATAAGTTTCTAAAAATCTTATTCATATTCTAACTTCTTTAACGTCTTTAACTTCCCTAATTCGCAATGTATTTGGTTGAGAAGAATACCTTCTGGTTCGACTCACGAGTCTGTACGACAAGTGTATCTTTTGTTGATACCTGAATCTTCTTGTCACCAAAGTTTACATCGTAAGCCAGACGGAGAATGTCGCGCTGAACAGGCTGTCCGTTCATGCTTCCCCACTGGTAGTCCTTGTACTCAGCACGCTCTGTTCCGTTAGCAATGTACTCGCCGGAGCCAGAGACAGTGACGTCCTCATCGGCGGAAGAGATGGTACACTGATTGCCATTGAACGTAAGAAGGAGTCGGCAGGTAATGGAAGCACCAGAGGTCTTGAATGATACAGGGAAGATGGCCTGCGTCATGTTCTTGGTAGTAATATCACATACCTCGTCGTTCGCATTTACAGGGTTCTCCGTGTAACGGTCCGGATCGGTGTTGACCAGTGAGAAATCCTTACGGACCACTTCTCTGGTAACACCACCTTCTGTCACAAGGTCAACACCACGACGGATGTACTTTGCATCCCAGGGGTTGATGTACTTCACGAGGTAAAGCACATAATCCTTTGCCAGCACGTCCCAATCCTCCACATTTGTGCGAGAGGGAGTGAGACCTTCACGCGGCGTACCCGTGAGAATATGATCAATGCCTGATGCGTTCGTCATCACCAAGGGAATGACATAGTAGTTTTCAATAGACTTGGGATCGTCGAAGAAATCTTTCGTGAACTGCACCTCCACATAGCCACGGGGCTCGCCATTGTAATTAATCCTATTAGACAACAGCGAATAATGGGTTGAGGGCATTGCACGCACAGGCTCTGCCACGTTTCCGTTTACATCCATGAAGTAGAGGTTGTCGCAGAGCGACTCATCGATCATGACATCAACATAGGCATCACGTCCGCCATAAGCACCACCCATGGTTGACCAGATACGACACTTGTGCTCGTTGTCGAGCGTGTTGTCATAGATGTCGTTACCGAGTATGAGTGTACGCACCGGGTTCTGATATGCGAAGTAGGCTGTTGTACCTCCTTCGTAGTCTGGGAAGTCTCTGTCTGCATTATAGCATGATGCAACAGTGAGAGAAATGGCTCCCAAGGCTATTCCGTATATATAATTCTTGAGTTTCATCATTGTAAAACTTTAAACTTTAAACTCTAAACTAAACTTTATTACCAACCCTGATTTTGCTTGAGGTTGCTCCATTTAAGCACTTCACCCTTCGGAATGGGACCGTAATACTGATAAGACTTGTCGTATTTACGCTCCTCAACTTCAATGATAGTATAGGTAAGGTCACCAGTCGTTTCATTGCGGTCAATCTTCATACCCTTCACTGATTCGTCAATAGGAAGCATCCAGCGACGGACGTCCCAGAAGCGCTTGTTCTCAAAGCAGAGTTCAAGACGGCGCTCGTTACGAATCAGCTCTGCCATCTTAGTCTGGTCGCTGGCACACTCCTCAAGGTATGCGTCTCCTTCAGGAAGCGGCAGTCCATACTCACTGAATCCGAGTCCAGCACGATTACGGATGGCCTTGATGACATCGTATGCCGTGAAACCTACACCCATCGGATCAACCTTGGGGCCCCAGGCATCGTTGGCTGCCTCAGCGTATGCCAGATAAATCTCCGTATAGCGGATGCGCGGATAGATATGCTGCTGCTCAATGAGAGAACTTGGGATAGGTTCCTGAGATAATCTGAGCCTTTCTGTAGGTCGTATTGTTATAAATAATGTAATCAGTAAGACGCGGGTCACGATTTGCATAGGGGTCCTGTGGTTTATAGCCAGAAGCAGGATCCGTAATAGGACGACCGTTACGCATGGGGAAGGCGTTCACGAGGTTCTGCGACGGGTTGACACGACCACTGCCATACAGCGTCGGGGGGTAGTTCTGACGTTCCTGATCAGCATTTTTATGACGGTCTTCACGCCAAAGAATCTCAGGATTTTCCACCGTTTCAATCAAAGTCTTATAACCAGACTGGAACCAGTCCTTATTACCTGTCGGGTCGAACCCTTCCATACCACCATTGAGCTTGAGCACGTTGGCACAAAGCATTGCAGCCTCGGCAGACGTCACACCGCTCTTCTGGCGGAAAGCAGGACTTGCAGCGAGCAGGGCAACCTGTGCCTTTGTAGCCGCAGCCACCCTACCTGACAACAGACCATGAGCTTTCTGACCGAATATGAGGTTGTAACTGGTGACATAGGCACCAATAGCCTTATACTTCGCAGGAACTTCCTCATCAGTGTCGATGTTCGCATAATCGTATGGAAGCAGCGACATAGCGCTGTCACAGTCTGCAAAACACTGCTTAACGCAGTCAGCGAAAGTGGCGCGTGGCTGGTTGTAGTCAGAACTACCGTTCTCAGAACTTGTCAGCAGGGGCACACCCAAGAGTTCGCCATCTGCCGTATAACCTCCATGAGCCATCAGCAAGTAATAATAGAAGATGGCACGAAGGCCAAAGGCCTCGCCCTTCAGACGGTCAATGAACATCTGCTGCTTGGAAACAGCACTGGGTGCCCACTTCACCTTCTCGACCTTTTCGAGGAAGAGATTAACATACTGGATACCATCCTTACATGCGTCCCATACAGACACGGGGTTGTAGTCGGAAGCCCACGAGCCCGTTGCCATAATCAGATAACTATTGCTCAGATCGTTGGACACAGCGTCATCTGTAGCAACGTCCGTCTGGGTAGTCGTCAGATAAGGAAGGCGACCGTAGCCGTACATCAGCAGACCATCGGCATACTTCGACTCCTCGTACATCGCATCCTCCGTACGGTTGTTTTCATCTGCCGGCTCAAACATATCTTGGCACGAGCAGAAGGTGAGGAGACCGATAAAATACAATATAATATTTCTTGTCTTCATTGTCTTATTTTATTAGAGGGTTACCTTAACACCGAGATTATAGAAACGAGTCTGTGGTGCATAGCCAACGTTTGTCTCCATCATCTTACGATACTTCGAGAAGGTGAGGAGGTCGTTTCCGTTGATATAAATGGAGAGAGCCTTGACTATCTTTCCTTCAAACATTTCCTTCGGGAAGTCGTAAGTCAGCTGTACCTTGCGGAGGTTGAAACGGTCAGTGCTGTACAACCAGAAGGTGGATTGCTCGCCATTAGCCGTAGGCTGTGTAGTCAGACGGGGATGAGTAGCAGATGCTGCTGTCTCCGGAGTCCAACGTCCACGTGCGTTGACAGAATACTTGTTTTCACCACTCATGAAGTAGTAACCGCCGTTCATCATGCCCTTGGCACCAAAGTTACCATTACCAACCATGAAGAGTGTCCAGTTCTTATACTTGAGCGTGAAGTTCATACCCAGCGTAAGAGGAGCACCATAGGTTCCCCACTTACCCAGATCGACACGGTCCTTATTGGTGATCTTACCGTCACCGTTCACATCCTCGTACTTCAGGTCACCAGGCTGCAGGTTGGCATTACCAGTCAGTGTAGATTTGGGAAGACCAGGCTTCAAGGTGTATTTGCCCGTCTCTGCATTGTAGTCAAAGTCATCAGCCGTATAGAAGCCCTGGCACTGGTAGCCCCAGATGACATCGAGAGCACGACCCTCTGTGTTCTGGTAAGGCGCTTCCTGATCGACAATCTCATCGTACGTCTTCCACTTGGTCTTGAGGTAGGTACCAACTACTCCAAGCTGAGCGTAAACCTGACCGAACTGCTTCTGAGCCGATACACTGAAATCAAGACCCTTACGGTTCTGGATATTGTTATTGATAGTCGGCTTGAATGAACTGCCACTAAGACCACCTGCCAAATGTGACGGGAACTGGGTCGGGTTCTGGATAATATAACCGTCCATGTCCGTATTGAAATAGGTGAGCTCTGCAGTGATCAGCTTATTGAAGAACGAACCACGAAGCGTGAACGAGAGTTCCTTGCGGTGGATGTAGTCCAGCGAAGGATTGCTACCTGCCGTGGAATACGTGAGGTTCGACGTAGAACCTTCGTTCCATGAGAAACCGCTACCGCCCGTTGCCCACAATGCCTCATAGAGATAGTAATACTTCTCACCCATATAGACATCGATGTCCTCATTCAGGTTGCTGTAGGAAGCACTGATCATCAGGTCGTCAACGAAACTGTCCTTCATGAAAGACTCCTTGGCGATGTTCCAACCAACCGTGAAAGAGGGAGAGATGGCTTCGCGATGGCCTTCAGCAAGACGGGCAGAATGTACGCCTGCCAACGACACCTCTGCAAAGTAACGACCCATATAGTCGTAACCACCCATCAGGCCTAAGTTGGCATTAGCATAGCGATGGTAAGTGCCACTGGCCGTGGTCGTGTACATATTGGCAAGCAACATACCGGTTACGTGGTGCTTACCGTCAAAGGTGTTGTCATAGTCGAAATGACCGTTCCAGCTGATGGTCTGGCGATACTTACTGTCTGACTGGGTCATGTTACCAGTCACCAGCTCATCGTTCTGCTGGGTAAGAGCCACAATAGCATCTACTGAGTTATAGTTACTCCATGTAGGAATGAACACTGCATACTTGTTGTTGTATGAAAGATTATAGCTGGCAGCATAGTCGATGGAGAACAAAGTTTTGAACGACAAGCCCTTGACGAACGGGCTCATGTCATAGATGATACCGGCATCGAACTGGAACTGACGGCTAACAGCTGTCGTCTTACCACCGAAATAGCAGTCTGCAATAGCATTGGTCTGATTGGCTTTCGTACCGCCGGGGAAATATTTTCCGTCGAGCAGGTTCAGCGACTTGCCAAGAATGGCAAGCGCCTTGGAAGCATTAGGATCGACCAAATCGATAGGAATCAGCGGCGCTGCGTTCTCAGGGAAGTTGGGACGCATGGTAGCTGCCTCACCCCAGAAATTACCCTTGTTCTTGTTTTCATTGTAGAAAGTAGCACTTGCATTGGCAAAGCCCTTGATGACCTTGTTAACAACGAGGTCAACGTTACCACGTACACTGAAACGATCGGTGTAGTTATCCTTTGCAGGACCGAAGTTCAGGAGGTCTTCTGCACGATAATAGTTGATGTTCGTGTAGAAGTGAGCACGTGTACCACCACCCTGGATTTCCAACGTTCCCTCTGAACGGTTGTAGGCCTTACGGATATACTCGTCAGAATAATAGTTCACGTTGGGGTAGCGGTAAGGATTCAGACCAGAGGCATAGTTGTAGATATCCTGCTGGGAATATCTTGCTCCAGTAGAAAGCCTGTCATTCAGACATGCTTCGTTGTAGAGCGTCATGTACTCTGCAGAGCCCAGATACTCAGGGAACTCCTTCGCAAAGTGCCAGCCCGTATTGGCATTGGCCGTAATCTGAAGGCCATCTACCTTGCCACGCTTGGTGGTAATCACGATGGCACCCTTGGCGCCTTTGGCGCCATAGAGCACAACAGCCTGTGCACCCTTCAGGAAGGTAATCTGTTCAATCTCCGAGGGCAACACGTTGTTGGACGGACGCTTAACACCATCGATGATAACAAGCGGCAGGTTGCTGTTGTCGTTGTTATCAAGACGTTCATTGTCCATTCCCCAAAGGTTGCTGCCGTTCCATCCGCCGACAAGCGCATACATGTCTTCCAGACTACCCATTGTGTAGTCTTTCTTCGACAGTTCTTCCATGTCAACATAGGAAACACCTCCGAGAAGATGATCGGCGTCAATGTCGCGGAAAGCAACATGGACTCTCTTTTTTACCACGGTAGAATCTGCGTCGTCAGCAGTCTGGGCATTGATTGCCAGTGGCGATGCTGCAAGCATGGCAAAGAGAAATATGTTTCTTTTTATATGTTTCATATCTATAAACTATATACTATATACTATTAACTAAATTACCATCCCGGGTTCTGGGGGAATCCCTTATAAAGATAGGTATCAGCATCGGGAAGCGGGAACCAGTAATGCTTAGACTCCAAACGACGGGTGATGATATCTTCCTTATGGAAGTTACCTACCTTGGCATCCTTTGGATCATGCATCGGCTCGAAGGTCGTCTTACTATAGAACCAGTCATCCGTTTCCAGACGTTCGAACTCATGAGAGTATTTCACCGTATAAGGAGCCTCGGTCAGGAGGAGCCAACGCTGCAGGTCACACCAGCGGAAGCCTTCGAAGGAAAGCTCCACGGCACGCTCACGGCGTATCTCATCCATAAAGTGCTCCTTGGTATCCATCACGTTAGGCTGTACATGCTCCATGGGGAAGTCCTCAGTGTTTACACGGTCGCGAAGCACGTTGATGGCCTCTACAGCCGACAGTGTCGGGCAATACGTTGGTCTTTCTTTAATATCGCTAACGGTCGTTGCAATAGCAGTCCTGGCCTCTGCATACATCAGATATACATCAGCAAGACGCATATAAGGAATATAGGTCTGAATCTGATAATCCCATTCATACCACTTGTCACCCTTGTTACACTGGTGAGGAACCAACTTCTGAATGAAATAACCCGAAGCACTTCCGTGGTCGAGCTCACGCATGGCACCACCTGTGTAAAGTGAGCAGTAGTCAAGGACGTGAGCCTTCTGGGCATCGGTCATACCTTCTCTGTTGAGCACATAGTGGAAACCGTCGAACACGATGTCATGATAGAAGCGCGGGTCGCGGTTCTGGAAAGGATGCTCGGGATCCCAGCCAGACAGTTCGTTCAGCACATACTGACCGTTTCTAACCAGATAGATGGGCTGTCCGTTGGCCATACCGTACTGGTCAACAAGGTTGGCTGTAGGATGATGGATGATGTTGTCATGCTCCACAAGACCGTCAACCTTAGGACCAAAAAGCTTTGCGCAGTTCCAGGGAGCACTGTTTACGCCCGGGAATGCACCGCGGAAGATAGCCTCGGTAGAACCTGGCATTTTCCAGTCCTGTTTGACGGTATAGAAGATGTCTGAGTAACAGTTATCAGCATGCTCATCCATCGTGTGGTTGTAGATGTCAGAATATCTGAAGCCCACGAGCTTGTACTTGACAGCGCCTTTGGCTACCATGTCAAGTGCCTTGCCAAAGGCCTCAGCAGCTTTCTTACAGTAAGCCACGTCATAATCGTATGTCTTACCGTTGGAGCTGGCACCTAACAGCTTGGCAACACCGCCATCCTTGGTCTTCTCAAACTCCTTCATGAGGGGAGAACCGGCCCAGAGATAAACCTTGCCCAGGTAGCAGAGAGCCATGAACTTATCGATACGCAGGTCGTTCGAACCTGAGGTCTGCATACCGGCAAGCGTCTCGTCCCAATCCCAGGGAAGGAGGTCGTATGCTCTCTCGAAATCCTCTGCGCAACGGTCTGCACATTCCTGAAAGGAAAGACGAGGCAACTCGGGAATAGCATCTGCGGGATAAACCTCATCGACATAGGGCAGACCTCCAAAGTAGCAAATCAGTTCGAAATGCCACCATGCACGGAAGAAATACATCTGTCCGAGCAACAGATTACGCTCTTCATCTGTTCCGACAAGCGACTTGATGTTCGCAATACCCATGTTACACTTACGGATGCTGTACCATGAGCTTTTCCAAAGAGAATCCCAGGCACCATTCAACCAGCACTGGCTGTTGGTCCACCAGTTACGGTAGTTGCCGAGATCGACCTGATGGTCCATGTGTGCATAGCCTTCAGGATTGTGAAGCGCATCATCACCAAAGTTCCAAGAAGTACAGTAGTTAGCCTTCTGCTTATCGGGAACCAGGTTGTAAATTTCCTCAATATATCCCTGGAAATTGCGGAAGTTCTTGAACGCCTCATCCTCGGCCACGATTGACTCCGGGTCCTTGTCAAGCCAGTCGGTGCAAGACACAAGGGTAGCACCGCCGGCAAACAGAAGCAGCGAACCACACAACAGGGATTTGATATTATTATAATATTTCATAATAGTATTCTATTTATACGGATTACGAATAATTAAATGTCAAGCTTGAAACCGAAGTTAAAGCGTCTAACGGTCGGGTATGCACCGCCACCGCCGCTGTATCCGAAGTTACTCTCACGGTCGTCAGGCATCTTGGTTACCAGGAAGAGGTTGTTACCATTTACATAAAGCTTCAGACTTGAGAAGCCAAGCTTCTTAATCCAGCCCTTCGTCCATGTGTAGGCAATCTCCACGTTTTTCAGACGGAAATAGGAACCGTCATAGAGGTACTGTGTACCCTCGTTATAGGAAACCTGAGTGGTGAAGCGTGGTACGACCACCTCTCCAGTATTATAGACGGGGTTCCACCACATACCATTATCATATACGGTAAGCAGCTTATTGTTAAAGGAAGCAAGACCTACATCACGGGTAACGCCTGTTACACCATACAACTGAGCAAAGATGCTCCAGCCGTTCCACTCCCAGCCGATGGTGGCATTGTAGGTGTGTTCCGGGCTGCCAGTGTAACCATAAGGTGCCTGGTCGTTGGTTTCGTCAACGATACCATCACCATTGAAGTCAACGATGTAGTGGTCACCGATAAGCACCTGTGCATCGTTACTCTGTCGCTCGGGCGCGCTGTAGAGCTCATCATACGTGCCGATAAAGCCGTTATCAATGAACGAGATATACTGACCCTGTGAATAGCCCGCCTTCTTGCGGTAGCTTGGAATCAGTTCGGGGTCATCCTTCAGGATAATCTCGTTGTGTGCGTATGTATAGTTGGCGTTTACCCAGAAACGCATACCATTACTTAATACCTTATTGAAGCGGACGTCAAACTCAAAACCGTAGTTCTTCATCTTACCCTTGTTGATATCTGGGGTCTTGGCAGCACCATAGTATGAAGGTACGGAACGCTCGGCACCGGAAATAAAGATGTCGTAGCGGTCGTCACGGAAGTAGTCGAAGCTACCGGCGAACATGCCATGGAGGAATGCGTAGTCAAAACCGATGTTCTTCTTCGATACGGTTGCCCAACGGAGGTCTGGAACGGCAACTGCTGCTTCCTTATATCCGACGAACGGGCTATTAGAATTAGTCAAGTTGATGGGGAAACCATTACCGCCGTTTGTTACCTCCCAACGTGTCAGGTAAGCCCAGCGCTCACCGGCGTTATCATCACCAATTTCACCGATAGAACCACGGATCTTGAACATGTCAATGATTCCCTTGTCCTTCAGTTTCTTCATGAAGGGCTCTTCAGACAACATCCAACCTAATGCTCCTGAACAGAAGAACACGAAGCGGTTGTCCGGAGAGAACTTCTGTGAACCGTTGTACGCACCGTTGAACTCAGCGAAATACTTGCTCTTATAGTCATAGGTGGTACGGAACACCCAGTCCTCACGACGGTTCTCAAGTTCTGAGCCCCATTGTGTGGTACGACGTTTCCAGTTACCCATTGCCGTTACGTTATGGTCACCGAACTGACGGCCCCAGAAGAGCTGAAGCGACATTTCCGTGGCACGGCCTGTAGAACTGATGTTACCTGCCTGAGTGGTCCAGTCACGACTCTCGTAGAAGTCAAAACCAGTAGTATTATCAATATCATTTTCGCGTATAAGCTGACCATCTTCAGGAAGAATGTATGCTCTCTTGACGGTGTGAAGGTCAGAAATACCACGCGAACCCTCGGTGAAATTGTTGTCCCAAGAGATGGTACCGCGTGCAACCAGACCCTTCGTGATGAAATCAAGCTTCTGCTCGAGGACGAAGTCCGTGAAGATACGTGTAATGGTCTGCAACTCGTAACCAGACGTTGCCACACTCTGCGGAGAGTTCTCGATATTGGAAACCAATGGATAGTAACCCCAGGCTCCGTCAGAGAACTGAACAGGGAAGAGGTTAGGAGCCATACCATAGGCACCGGCCCACTTCTGCTGCTGGAAGAACTCACCATCGTTACCATAATAGAAACGCGGAGACTTCTTCTGAGCATTAGAACCTGCAAGGCTTACATTGAACTGCGTGGTCTTCGTAATCTGGAAGTCCAGGTTAGAACGCACATTCAAACGATTGTATGAGTAACCACCCGTATATCCTTGGCGGTTATCCCATATCTTGGTCATATCACCCTCGTTCTGGAAGTCGAATGAAACGAAATACTTTACATACTGCGAACCACCTAAGATATTGAGGTTCGTGTTATAAGACAAAGTGAAGTCCTTGAACATCTCCTCCTGCCAGTCAACGTTGGCATAACGCTCAGCCTGACTGTAGTCGCCAAGATAAGTACCATCAACTGAGAAGTTCGGCTTGACGGTATTGTCCTGATTACGGAAGAGGTTGATGAAGGTCTGCGGACGATAGAACTCCCATGAAGCGCTACCACCGATGGCAAGCTCATGCTCAATAGCCTCGTTGCGCAACATATAACCATCATAAGAGTCATACTTACGCGGAAGCTTTGACACGGCCTTCAGGGTGGCGTTGAAGCCTACGTTAATTCTTGCCTTACCTTCCTGACCACGCTTGGTGGTAATCAGAATAACACCATTAGCACCTTCCACACCATAAACGGCTGTAGCAGAAGCATCCTTCAGCACTGAAACGGTAGCCACAGACGTGATGTCAACAGACTGAATATCACGCTTGACACCATCGACGAGGATAAGAGGCTGAGCATCTTGGTTCCAAGCTGCTGCACCACGAATGTAAATTCGCGGGTCCTCCTCACCAGGACGTCCTGTAGAGGCGATGGTTGCAATACCAGGCAGGTTACCTGTGAGGGCTGCGCCGACACTACCGATACCTGCAGAACGCTCAAGTACCTCACCCGTGGTCTGGGAGATGGCACCGACAACAGAGGCTTTCTTTTGCTGACCGTAACCGACAACAACGACCTCTTCAATCATGGCGTCTTCTGCCAGCGTAATGTTGAAAGTACGCCGACTGCCGACTTTCACCTCTTGGGAACTCATACCCACATAGGAGAAAACGAGCGTAGAAGACTGCGAAGGAACCTTCGACAAAGTGAAGTTACCGTCAATGTCTGTTACTGTAACCACTGAAGGCTTTCCCTTCACAGCGACCGTAGCACCGATCAACGGTTCTCCGCTAGAGTCAATAACCGTTCCCTTGACGGTGATAGTTTCCTGTGCAAACAGCATGGTGCTGCATGCAAAGAGCATCACAATCGTAGGAATGGTCTGTCTAATCAACTGCTTTAGATTTTTCATTTTGACAGATTTTGATTCATAATTTTATTGGTTGTTTGTATAATTCTGGGTGCAAAGGTACTATAATATATTATTATTTCCTTTTTTCATTGTAACATGGTTTTTGATTTTTGTAACATTCTTTAATTATTAGTGAGTATTTAGGGCATTTCCAACGTATATTTCAGGATTTACCAGCCTGTCCTCGGTATTACGTTAATAGTCCTAAACGAAACGTAAATGTATCTTAAATAACATTAGTTTGATGAGATGATCATAAATTATCCATGATAATTATCGGCTGTCTGTATCGCCATGCATATGGAGGCAAACAAAACGCAGACGTCTTGTAAATGCCAGAGACGAAAAAGGGGGGTGACTCGCGTCAGCCCCCTGTTCATACCAAAACTACTAACTATATTTAACCTAAACAAACAAATTACGGGTGCAAAATTACAATATATAATGTATAAAAGCAAAAATTTTTGTATCATGGAGTTAATTATTTGTAACAGAAATTTGGTGGTTTGCGGGAAATGTGCTAATTTTGCAAAATATTTGTAACCTAAAACAAAGAATGAAACGTAAAGTTCTATCATTTTTGATGGTATTTTTTGCCTGTCAGAACTCACATGCCCAAATGGGCAAGTTGTTTGATGCTGACAATCAACTGTCAAGTAGTTACACGAGCCAGGTCTTTCAGGACCGCGACGGTTTTATATGGGCAGCAACGCGAAACGGACTCAACAAATACGACGGCTATCAGACGCTGTTCATAAAAAAAGAGAACCATGGTCAAGACGGTATGGCGAGCAATTATGTGAACTGTATCACCCAGGACCATGACGGTTTGTTCTATCTAGGTTTGTTTGGTGCCCTGCAGACCTACGACGGCAATCGCTTCACAGACGTTGAGGTAAAAGACCTCAACGGACATGTGGTTTCCTGCTACATGACGTGTTTCCTCCTCAAGAAATCAGGCGAGATACTAGCCGGAACATCTGGTCATGGACTACTACAGATTACCGACCGTAGGCACGCCCATCAGATTGGCGGAGCGCTGAAAGACCTCCACACCGTACAGGACTTGCTAGAAGACCGCCAGGGAAACATCTGGATTGTCTCTGACGACAAGGGTCTGATTGAATACAACGGAAAGACTACACGTAGCTATTTCACCACTCCCGAGCAGTCAGGGACAGCCCGTCGCATCTGCGAGGATCTGCAGGGAAACATCTACGTGGGAACCACCATGAACGGCGTGTATGTACGCAGTCAAGGAGGAACGTTCCAACATCTTGACATTACTACCGGCAAACACGTCTCGTCGCTCTATTGCAGGCGCGACGGACAAATCATGATGGGTTACGACGGTCAGGGACTGGCCATCTACAATCCGAAGACGGGCGAAATCATTGACAACCCCTACTTCAGCACGGAGGTTGACCTCAGCAAGAGTAAAGTGTATTCCATCATTGAAGACGACAGCGGCAACATTTGGATAGGCATGTTGCAGAAAGGCGTCTTCATGCAGCCAGGCAAAGAACCAGGCTTTGATTACATGGGTTACAAGCTGGGCTCCCGCAACGTTATCGGTCAGGCCTGCGTCATCAGTACCATTATCGACAGCAAGGGACGTTGCTGGGTTGGTACTGATAAGGACGGGCTCTACTGCCTTGACTCCAACCACCGTCTGACAAAGCATTACACAGAAGGCGTCCCCTCGTCTGTAATGAGCATTATCGAGGATAATGACGGGCGCATCTGGGTAGGCTCCTGGGGTGAGGGCTTTGGCTATCTCGACGCCAACGGCAATGCTTACCACAAATTTCCGCAATACCAAATTTCAAGTGCCTTCTCCATTGCTAGCTCCAAGCGGGGTGACCTCTGGGTGGCTACGATGGGACAGGGACTATTGCGCATAGACCTCAACACCCTACAGCTGAAAAAGGCCTATACCATGAAGGAAAATGCAGATACCCGTCCGGAGATGAACAGTATCACTAACGACTACATCTCAAAGATGTCATTGTCTCCTGACGAGAAACGCATCTACCTAGCAACCACAATGGGAGCATGCTGTCTCGACATTGAGAAGGACAGCTGGACAAGCACCTTCGGAAAGAACTGCCTGAACTATGGAACGCCCTGTCGCATAGCCAGGGAGTTTGCCGGACAACTCTGGATTGGTACCAACGACGGACTTTTCCAATACGACCTGCATAGCCGTCAGCTTCAGCAATATACAATGGAGAAAGGACTGGCCGACAACGGCATCGCCTCTATCGAGCAGGACAAGAAAGGACATCTCTGGATTTCCACCGACCACGGCCTCTGCTGCTTTGATCCCAAGACGGGCCAAAAGAGCAACTTCTTCGTCGACAACGGCCTGCAGTCAAACGAGTTCAGCGACGGTGCCTCATGGACTGTTGACTTGGGCGAGGGCGAGGTCATGCTGTTTGGCGGCATCGGCGGCATCACATGGTTCCACCCCGAACGCATCGAACAGGCGAAGTGGGACGCCAAGGTCAGCATGGTGGCCTTCATCCTAAACCGCAAGCCCATCACCAGCGCTACCCTATCCGATGACTCACAAATTTGCGACACGACCGTGATGAGTGCCAACCGCTTCGAGTTGTCCTATCATGACAACACATTTACCATGCAGTTCTCTACCCTCACCTTTGACAATCCTGAACATATCAGCTATCTATACAGCATCAACGGCGAGACCTTCTCGCGCCTACAGCCAGGTGTCAATGAAATCACGCTGACACACATGCCGCCAGGCACCTATCACTTCTGTGTGAAGGCTGAACGCAATGGCATTATGACACCTGAGCGCTGCTTCGAGGTAGTGATTCATGCCCCTTGGTACCGTTCTACTCTTGCGTACATTATATATATATTGTTACTCTTGGCTGCCGTCTGGACCTACCTGAACTACCGCCGCCGCAAGGAACAGGACCACTTACGACTGCAGGAGCATATTCATGCAGAGGAGATGGCCGACGCCAAGCTGCGCTTCTTCATGAATATCAGCCATGAGATACGTACGCCAATGACACTTATCGTCTCGCCACTGCTTTCGCTCATGAAGCAGGACGACGACCCGCAGCGTCGCGGTGTCTATGAGACCATCCGGCGCAATGCAGAGCGAATACTCGGCCTCATCAACCAGATGATGGACCTCCGTAAGATTGATAAGGGACAGATGCAGATGCGTATGCGTGAAACTGACCTCATCGGCTTTGTGGGCGACATCTTCACACTCTTTACCCAGCAGGCAAAAGCGAAGAACGTGCAGTTCCTTTATGAGCACGAGGACGAACAGTTGCCCGTATGGATTGACCGTGGTAATTTCGACAAGATTATCGTGAACTTGCTTTCCAATGCGTTCAAATTTACACCTGCAGGTGGTGAAGTACGCATCACCGTCGCCCATACCGACAATCATGCCACCATCTCCATCCATGATACTGGCGAGGGCATTCCTGCCGACAAGCTCGACCGCATTTTTGAGCGCTTCTACCAAAGCCCCTCTTCGTCCAACGACCGCAATGTGGGCACAGGCATCGGCCTCGACCTCACCCGTTCGCTGGTAGAGCTGCATCACGGCACGATAACGGCGCAGAACAACACGGATGGCAAGGGCTGTTTGTTTGTGGTGACCATTCCTATGGGGCACGCCCACCTATCGCCTGACGAACTGGTTCATGAGCAGCAAGAGGAAGAGACACCCGAGACCAATCTGATAAAAGAAGTAATACCAGAAACAACTGAAACAGTAGAGGTTCCGAAGAGCAACCGCAAGCAACGCCTCGTCATTGCCGAGGACGATCAGGAGATTCTCAACTACTTGACCACCACCCTCTCTGCCGATTACGAGGTTACCAGTTGTGTCAACGGACGCGAGGCACTGACGGCTGTGTTGAAGGTGCTACCTGACCTGATCATCTCTGACATCATGATGCCCGAGATGGATGGTAAGACGCTCTGCTCGAAGGTAAAGGCCAATCCGGGCACCAGTCATATCCCCGTCATTCTGCTGACGGCTAAGAATCGTGACGAAGACCAACTGGAAGGTCTTGAGACAGGGGCAGACGCCTACATCGTCAAACCATTTAATATGGACATTCTGCGCCGCACCGTCATCAACCTCATCCATACTCACCGTATGCTGCGACTGAAGTTCACACGTAACGACCAGCTGGAGGAGAAAGTGGATGATGTGCAACTCAAGTCACCTGATGACAAGCTGTTGGAACGCGTGATGACGGTCATCAACAAGAACCTGAGCAATTCAGACCTTAGCGTCGATGGCATTGCTGACGAGGTAGGTATCAGCCGCGTTCACCTGCATCGTAAAATGAAGGAACTGACGGGTCAGACCCCCCACGACTTCATCCGTAACATCCGATTGAAGCAGGCCGCTCATCTGCTGGCCAACAACAATATGAACATCACGGAGGTCATGTATGCCTGCGGTTTCAACAACTCTGCGTCGTTCTCGACAATCTTCAAACGCTTCTACGGATTGTCACCCCGCGACTACATGCGCGAACACAGCAGACGATGAACGTGCCTTACCGTACCTCAAACTCCTTGAAGAAGCGGCCGTCGGTCGTGAAAAGACGCAACACGGGGAAACGGCCGCCCACTTCTAGATCGGGGTTGTAACGGTACGACTGCATAACGACGTATGTCTCGTCCTCGCCCGCGAAACCTACAAAGCCCGCGTTCGATGACAGTTGACAGACCGTCTTTTGCTGCAGGTCAATGATATACGACCATACGTTGCGCGCATCAGGACAGCCCTCAACAATGATTTTCCCTTCACCAGGCACAAACCAAGCCCTGTCAGCAGCAGCCACCTTCGTCAGCGACACGCTGGCGGTGTTTCCATCCTCCATACGGTCCCACGCACCCTCGACATCAGGATTGCTCGTCAGCAGGAGCGTTACCTTCTGCTGTCGCTTATCATAGATCCATACGGAGGTCACACCCCCAGGTTCGTCCTCACCGGCAGCCCGTTCCGTGTTCAGAAATAGTTGCTGCTGTCCGTTGTCGTCGGCCAACCTTGCCGTTGCAGGCATGTTCTGAGCTTGTGTATGCATGCTGCAGACAAGCATTGCCGTCAGCAGCAGCATAACCACTTTCATTCGCTTTATCATGTTTTCAGTTTAGAGTTTTCATGCTCAGGGCTTCAGGACGAAGTTGAAGGCATCAACATCGATATAACCGCCTGTACGCTTGGTGGCGTAACAGAAGATGGCAAACTTACTACCCATGAAGAAGCGACGCCAGTCGAAACGCATGTGGTAGTCTTTGGTGCCTATCTGCTGCCACTGCTGACCGTCAAGACTATAGAAGAAGTTGGCAGCGTCGTAACCACGATTTTGTCCGTTAGGTCGGAAATCAGCATCAATGCGGAGATAAATAGTGGAAACGGAGAGTGGAATGCTCTCGACGACTTTCTCATCAGCTTTGGTCACCTCCTTGTCGCGGTCGGTAAGCTGCACACTCGTCTCACTCATCTCCAAAAAGAGCTTCTTGCCACGTTTCTTCACTGCCAGCACACCTGACTCGTCATTGAAGGCAGCGAAGCCTGCACAGTCACCATCCTTCAGGTGAGAGACATCCAACGTGACAGTAGCGCTGCATTGCGGACCAGGCATGCGCTGGGTCAACGTATTGGGTGCCAAATAGAGGTTGGGGACTACACGATTGGTCTTCAGACGCAGGAAGCCGGGACGCTCAGTCAGCGACCATGCAGCATCGACAGGGTTGTGGTTCCACTGCCAGTCAATAGCGAGTTTTTGACCAGCAAAGTCATCACTGTTGACAATAGATGTAGCGGGCTGGTTGCTCTTCAGCGGACGCATGGTCTCAGGCACACGACCGTTCTCATCACCAATCATCGGCCAGCCGTCGAGCCAGCGGACAGGTGAGAGCGTCAACACACGACCTACGCCACCACGATCCTGGAAGATAATGGCATACCAGTCACCATGCTCGGTATCGACAATGGTGCCCTGACCTACATAGGGGAAACCTCCGAAGTCGCTCTCCAGAATGACCGCTTTCTCATAAGGGCCATGGATGTCGTCAGCACGGTAGCAGACCTCGCGGCGATGACGCCCAGGGGCATAAGCCTGAGAAATCATCAGCAGGTAATACTTGCCGTTGTGCTTAATCACTCGGCTGCCCTCCAAAAGGCCTGTTTCGTCAGCCTCACGCTCAAAGATTTTCTGATGCGTGCCTTCGATGACATCGCTCAAATCGGGTTTCAGCTCCATCAGCTCGCCCGTTCCATAAATGACATAGACACGACCATCATCATCGAAGAACAGCGAACAATCGTGAAAATGACGCATGCGTGAAAGGATGGTCCAAGGACCTTCGGCCTTTTCTGCCGTGAAGATGTAGGTGTCACCCATAGCACCTTGCTCGTTGGGAGCCAAGAGTGCGTAGAAACGTCCGTTATGGTACTTCAGCGACGTAGCCCACTGTCCACGGCCATAGGCTGTACCCTGCTGGAGGTCATACTTCGGAGAGTCAGTCAGACGATCGAAGACGTAGCCAACGGTTTCCCAGTTCTTCAAATCCTTGGACTTCATGATAGGTGCACCAGGCATGAGGTGCATAGTGGTGCTTACTAGATAGAAGGTATCACCAACACGAATCACATCTGGGTCAGGCACATCAGCCCACAGCATGGGATTCTGAATGGGTGCTTGCTGCGTCTGGGCGGACAACGGACTGCCGACAACGGTCAGCAAACAACAAGCCACAAGAATATTCTTCAGTTTTCTCATATTATTCTATTGTTTACAAAGATTCCACTTAGAGTTGTCGCTCTGGAAGTCATACTTAGCCAAAGTGGGGGTGGAGTCGGCTGCAGAATAGACGCAGTAAATGGTATTTTGCTGCTCCTGTCCGGGAATGCGCTTCGGCATGATGCGAAAGGTTCCATCGGTAAGCTGCTCAATACGCCACAACTGTTCGTCAGCACCGGTAAAGGCGCTTGTTGTCAGCTCCAGGTCTGCCGTAGCCGTAAGAGCACGGTCAGTTCCGCTAATGACCACCTTGAAATAGGGTGAGCCTAACACACCCTGTTCGGTCGGTGTGATATCCCACAACTGGTGGGGGCGGAACATATAGTCAGCACAACGTACATGGATGTTGCCAGCAGGCCATGTGGCGCTGACATCCTCGAGTTTCTGGTTGGCTACGGGCACAATGGGCTCATTGGGGTCGATGCGCCAGCCGCCGCGACGCGGCAGTTCGATGCGCTGGAAATCGACAGCCATTTCCAGGGAGTAACCGCGACGCTCAGAGAGGATGGCCAACGTGCCGCCCTTGAAGCGGTCACCTGCGTAGGGCCAGCCATTCTTCCAGAGTAGCGGACGGATGCCTAAGACAGAGCGTCCACCCATGTCGAAGTCAGCCTCGTAGTGACACGACATTATCTCCACACCTTCGTCGATGATGGTACGTCCGAAATGGCCAGGGCCGCAGACACGGTCGCCGGCCGTGATGACCAGACGTCCGCCGCCGTGGAACATGTCTCGTCCGACGTTATCGACGTAGGGACCCTCGACAGAACGCGAGCGTCCGACAACGATGTTATACGTAGAATTCACACCGTCGCAGCAGGTGCCGTGGGTGCCAAGCAGGTAGTACCAGCCGTCGTTATAAATAAGAGCTGAAGCCTCGCAGTCGATGGCGATGTCCTTCTCGACGTTACCCTTCACGCGTTCACCCGTCTTGGGGTCCAGCTCAATGAGGCGGATGTTGCCGAAGTAGGTGCCGTACGATGCCCAGAGGCGTCCCGTCGTGGGGTCGAGGAGCAACGAGGGATCGATGGCATCGCAGTCTTCCATACCGTCGGACGAAGCCACCTCGATGGCTGTGGTCCACTTGAACTTGGGCGACTGTGGGTCTAGTGCATCGTTCCACATGGTGAGGATGCGCCCGTTGTGGCCTCCGAAGAGTCCGCCGCCCGTAGCACCATAGATGCAGAGGTAACGGTCGCCTATCTTCATGATGTCAGGGGCTGCACCACCACCGGGACGGTCGGCACCGCTCTTCCACGACCAGCCGTCGTCGGACATGAGTCCGCCGCCGCCCGTACCAAAGGTGAAGTACTTACCTTCACTCTCCACGATAGTCGAGGGGTCATGGATATATGGCTGACCTACTTGCGCCCCTGCAGGGCTAAATGAGAATTGGTAAATAAGAAATGATAAACCTAACAAATATTTCGTTTTCATATTGTATTTCTTTTATTGCGGTAGCAAATGTTTCACTTTTCACTGTTCTTTACCTTATAGTTCGTGACCGGTTTGCCGTTTTCATCGATGAAACGGACGCAGAAGTCGCTCAAGCCAGGGCCGTTGATAAGTGCAAAACGCAGCACGTTACGTCCTTTCTTCAGGTTGATGCGCTGCGAGACGCAGTCGTCTTCCACCATACGGCGATCGCCGTCGAGCGTCAGCACCTTTTCACCGTTGAGCCACCACATGGAGGCGCCATTAGAGCCTACGGCCAGACGTAAGTTAGCCATATCCTCTGGACTGTCGATAACGGTGACACCCCAGAATAGGGAGTTGTAGGGTTTGCAGCCGTTCATTTCTGCAAAACGGAACACCTTGACATTGTAGGTACCACTCTCCAATGCATGCCACTTCAGGGTCTGCTTGGTCTCCTTGATGGTTTGCTGTCCGGTAAGCATACGAGTGTCTGCCGGTCCTGTTGAAATAGTTCCCGTTGCCGATACCTTCGCACCATCAAGCGGCAGCCGATTATCGTCGAACTGTCCCTTGAAGTAGGTCTTTTTCAGGTTCTCGTCCAGGTAGCTCTCGGTGAGGATGATGTTGGAACGGATGTTGTAGTCGATGGGTTCCAGCAGCATCCAGCGGCGGATGAAGCCGTTGGCATCAGGTTGAGCTGCAGCGGCATTAGCTGCAACGGGTGTGAAATAGTTCAGACGGTTCTTGAACTGAACCCAGTCGATGCTGACTTCTGCGTCACCCTCACAGGTGACAACGATGTCAGTAACACCCTTCGGCAGGTACTCCAGAACTGCCGTCTGCGTGAGCCACTGTCCGCTTTGGTCACGGCGGAACTGTCCCATTTCGGTGATAACTGTCATGGGAATCTTAGCAATCACCTTGCCCTTGGCATTCTTCTCACGGACATAGAACTCGGTATTGCCCTTGGCTGAGGCACACACCGTGAGGTAGCCCGTGCTCTGTACGTTGCTGAAATCCACGTCCTTGTAGCAAATCCAGCTACCTTTTTTCGGCAGGGTAGCCTGATAGCCACGGAACTTGTTGACTGTGTCGATGAGTGCCGTGGTCACATCAGCGCTGGCACTGCTGTAGCGGTCAACGTCGATGCGCGAGGTTGCAGGATTGACGCCTACACCACGCATGGTGGGCTTCACCTCCTGAATGGTGCCATCGGCATTGAACGTCACCTTCTCGATGCATACCGAACGGCGCTTGTCGTCACTAGGCGAGAAGTCGTTATGATGATAGAACAGATACCACTGGCCCTTGTACTCCACCAGACTGTGGTGGTTGGTCCAGCAGTGGTTCTCGTGTTCGGCCATGATGATGCCCTTAAAGTCCCAGGGGCCCAGGGGTGACTTCGACATGGCATAGGCCAATGTCTCGGTGGGGTTCTGACCATTGCTCGTATCGCCACGTACCCACGGGAAGCTGAGGTAGTACCAGTCGCCACGACGGAAGGCAAAGGGACCTTCCTTGAAACCGTCGGGCAGGCCTTTCATCTCCTGACCAGCCACCTTCATCGGCGGCATTTCGGGCATGCCTTCACGACGTGGCATCTTCACCTCCTGTAGTTCGCCATCAACCTCCAGCATGTTATCCTTCAGCTGGGCACCGCGGATACCCATACCGCTCCAGTAGATGTAGGCCTTGCCGTCTTTATCGACAAGCACACAGGGGTCGATACCCGAAATACCCTTAATGGGTTCCTTCTCTAAGGTGAAGGGACCCTCCGGCTTGGAAGCTGTGGCAACGCCGATAGCGAATCCACGACCACCTTTGGGAGCATTGGGGAAGTAGAAATAATACTTACCGTTCTTATAGACACAGTCGGGAGCCCACATAGAGTAGCCCGTAGGGTTACCCCAGGGCACGTTTTCCTGACTGATAATCATGCCATGGTCGGTCCAGTCGGTAAGGTTCTCCGAGGAGAAGACGTGATAGTCGGCCATGCAGAACCAGTCCTGTCGCTGTCCTTCGGGCGGAAAGATGTCGTGCGAAGGATAGACATATACCTTATCATTAAATACGCGCGCGGTAGGGTCGGCTGAGTAGATATGCCGAATCACTGGATTTTGTGCGAACGCAGCTAATGGTAAAACAGACAAAAGAAAAATGATTGCTTTCTTCATCATAAAATCTTTGAATTTATGTTGAGAGTTGAGCGCACTCAACTCTCAACTCTATAATTACTTCTTAAACAACAATGGAGCCATTTCCTTCAAACTGCGACGCCAGGTAAGGAACTCATGGGCTGTGCCTTCAGAAACGTAGCCCACAGCGTTATAACCGGCTTTCTTCAATGCCTCAGTTGAATTCTTGATTCCTTCGGGGAACTCCTTAGAGCCACAGCTCTGGAAAATGAGACGTACCTGTGACGGATCATTGATGTCCTCAGGAGCATACTGTCCGCCACTGAGCAGACCCCAGTAGCCGAACACCTCCGGACGACGCAGCGTGATGAGCTTCGTCTCCACACCGCCCATACTAAGACCGGCCATGGCACGGTTCCACTTGTCGGCCTTGGTCAGGTAGTTGGCATCAATGAAGGGCACGAGTTCGTCAACAAGCAGTGTCTCGAACTCTTTAGCAGTAAACTGTCCGATAGTACCAAACTTGATATTGTTGGTCAGACCATATGCCATAACGATGATGAAAGGCTCAATCTTTCCGTCAGCAATGAGGTTGTCCATGATGAGTCCGGCATGTCCCTGCTTTGACCAGCTGGTCTCATTCTCACCCCAGCCATGCTGCAGATAAAGCACGGGGAAACGCTCCTGAATACCCTTCTTGCCTTTCTTGACAGGCTTGCCATTCTTATCAACGAGCTTGCCATACGTAGGAGGCAGATAAATCATAGCCGTTTGCATCTGGCCGATACTAGGTGAATAGAATTGCACCTCCTGAATCGTTCCGTGAGGAATGTTAGAACGCTGTGCATAGAAATCCTCGTCTGGAGCTGGAATCTCGATACCACTCTCCCAACGGCAGGAGCCAAAGTAGTTGTGTGTGCCAGGATCGTTGACCACACCACCGTCAATGGTTAGGTGATAATAGTGGAAGCCAGAATCCATAGGACCTTCTGTGGTTCCTACCCATACTCCGTCCTTATCCTTGCGCAATACCGTGCCGCCTGTTCCGCCCAGTCCGAGACTGACAATCACCGACTTAGCATCAGGAGCCTCAATACGGAAGCGAGCATATCCCTCAGAGTTCACCATAGGATACTCCTGACCAGGCTGGTTCATCACGTTGGGGCGGAAGTCCTCCTTGGGAGTACCAGTAGGAATATTGGCAAAGTCACGAATGGCGAAGTATGTGCTTTTAGGCTTCAACTGCTCATTGAAGGGCAGCGGATGGTTATTGACACCCAGCCAGGAATCGCGGTCACTGAGGTTCCAGAAGGTCACGCAGTCAATCACGTCCTTATGCTTGCGGAATATCTTAAAGATGCGGTTGTACTGGTCATCCTGCAATGTCTGCATATAAGATGCCAAGGGCTTTGCCTCACCGCGTGAGAAACGTAGTTGACCGCCCATCTCAGTGTTGGTACGAATGTCGAGTTCTGTCACATGGATATGCTTCACCAGCTCCGAATACTTCGTAATGGCGGCTTCGATTTCCTCCTCGCTGGGGCCGTAGATGTTATAGTGGCCCTGCATGCCGATACCGTGGATGGGCACACCCTGCTCCTGCATCTTCTTAACCATATTATAAATACGGTCACGCTTGCCTGGATCACACTCGTTGTAGTCATTATAGAACAACAGGGCGTTGGGGTCTGCCTCATGTGCATACTCAAAGGCCTTGGCTATGAATTCGTCACCACAAAGCTGGAAGTGACGGCTGTCACGATAAGGGCTGCCTGGCTGGAACTTGCCATTGACAAAATTGGGGCGTACGTTGTCAGCTATCGCCTCGTTGACAACATCCCAACAATATACCACATCCTTATAACGGTTGACAACAGTATGGATGTGCTCACGCAGACGCTTGTAGAACACCTCTTTCGTAACAGGCTTACCTTTCTTGTCAGTAAACATCCAGTCTGCAAACTGCGAGTGCCAGCACAGGCAGTGTCCGCGCAGCTTGATACCGTTCTGACGAGCGAAGTTGGCAATGCTGTCTGCCGTACCCCAGTTCCATACACCCTCCTTCGGGTGCAGCATACCAGGCTTCATGTCGTTCTCAGCAGTCATACTGTTGAACTCCTGCTTGACAAGTGCAGCCTGCTCGGGCGCAGTGATGTTAAACCTATTGACGGCGACACCAATCATAAAATAATTCTGATACGCCTCCTTCAGTCCGGGATTGCCGGCTGTTCTCTCTGGTCTCATGAAGCCCTGTGCATCTGCACTTGCTATGCTCATCACGATGAGCAGCAACGCGAGGGCGCTTTTTGCTAATTTCATCATCATATTTCTTTAAATTGTTATGGTTAATTTCTTTAAATCCTTATCCTGCGAACTGTTACCGTAGAGAATCTCATACTGTCCAGGCTTCACACGCATGGTATTGGTTTCTGTATCGAAGAACTCGAAAGCCTTACTATCGAGCGTCAGCGTAACAGGCACAGTTTGTCCTGCCTTTACCTCTACACGCTGGAAAGCACGCAACGACTTCAGCGGTCCCTCAGCGTCAGCCAAGTTTCGGATATAAACCTGCACCACCTCGGTACCATCGCGCTTACCCGTATTGGTTACATCGAGCGTCAGCACAGCACCGCCATTCTGCTTCGTGCATTTTGCATCGCCTATGGAGAATGTTGTGTAACTCAAGCCATAGCCAAAGGCAAACAGCGGGTCATTGAAATAGCGGTAGGTACGTCCCCTCATCGAGTAGTCCTCGTAGTCAGGCAACTGTGCGTCACTCCTGTAGAAGGTGACGGGCAGCTTACCGCTAGGGTTCACGTCGCCAAAGAGCACGTCGGCAATGGCCGTTCCGCCTTCCTGTCCTGCATACCACGCCTGAACGATGGCGTCGCAGCTTTCCATTTCAGGCGTCAAGGCGATAGCCGATCCAGAACAGTTGACAAAGATGACCGTCTTACCAGCAGCCTTGAGTGCCTTCAGGAACTCACGCTGCACCTTCGGCAGTTCGATGCTAGTACGGTCGCCACCCTTGAAGCCATCAATGTTCACGGGCATCTCTTCACCCTCCAGACTGGGTGCGATACCGCCTGCAAAGATGATCTTGTCAATACCCTTCAGCTGGGCTATTGTCTGCTGGTAATCAATGGGCAGCTCACGTGCAATGTTTATCTTCATGCTGGCACCCCATGTCTTGACAGTTTGGAAGCGCACCTCTATATTGAACTGCTGTCCCTGTTCTGCCTGCATCACAGTACGTGTAGGCGTAGCACGCCAGATATGATGCGTAAATTTCTTCTCACCATTGATGTAGAGTTCGAAATCTCCTGTAGCCTCCACATTGACCACATACTCGCCAGCCTCTTTCGGAGCGAAGGTCGTCTCGTACTTGGCAGAGAAATCCTCGATAGGAACACCTGTCGCAAAGACGTGCATACCTGATGTGGTAACAGCTATCGGCTGTGTGTAATACTCAGTAACGATGGGGCTGCCCTCCATCTTTGTATTGTTCCAGAACGTTCCCTTGACGCCCTTCTTGCCACCTGCGGTGCATTCCGTTGCCATGTGGCTCTCCAGCACCTTGTCATAAGTGAGGTCGCAACCAGGGATGTAAGTGATTTTCTTTTGTTTGGCCTTGATACCGTCGAGAATGGTGACAGTATGGTTGGGCGTACCGTTATAGTTTCCCCACATCATCGGCTCATTATGTGCATTAGGGCCTATGACGGCTATCTTCTCCGCATTTCTCTTCAACGGCAGCAGGTCGTTCGCATTCTTCAGCAACACAATGGTCTGACGCGCCATATTGAGCGACACCTTGGCAGACGCTTTCGTTGACATGGCAGAATAGGGAATCTTCGACCACTCTACCAGTGACGGGTCATCCATCTCACCCAGGTCGAAGCGTCCTTCCAACAGACGGATAACATGCTTATCGACCTCTGCCTCCGTGATGAGGCCACGGTGTACGGCTTCAGGAATGCTCTTGTAAGCATAGCCGTAACCACACTCAACGTCTGTTCCTGCTAATGTTGCCTTAGCCGAGGCTGTAATAGGCGATGATGAGCTACGGTGTGACGTATAGAAGTCGCTGACGGCTCCGCAGTCGCTAACCACCAAATACTGGAATCCCCATTCGTCGCGCAGGATTTGCTGAAGCAGACGCTGTGAACCACAGCAGGGGTCGTCGTCCAAACGCTGGTATGCACACATCACCTCACGCACCTTCGCATCCTGAACCAAGGTCTTGAAGGCAGGCATGTAGGTCTCCCAGAAATCACGTACAGGAACATTGGTCAAGTTAGCCGAGTGACGTGTATATTCCGGACCGCTGTGTACGGCATAATGCTTGGCACAAGCCCACAGTTTGCGATATTTGGCATCCTCTGGCCCCTGTAAGCCACGCACCACCTGTACACCCATTACGGAGGTCAGATAGGGGTCTTCACCGTAGGTTTCCTGTCCGCGTCCCCAACGTGGGTCACGGAAGATGTTTACGTTTGGCGTCCATACGCTGAGGCTGCGCATCTTCATGTCCTCGCCTCCCAGGTCATAGATACGATGATTGTACTGGGCACGAAATTCCGTGCTGGCAATGTCGAACACGTCATACAGCAAAGTAGGATTAAACGATGCGGCCATCGCTACGGGTTCCGGAAAGACCGTTACATTACCCATATTGGCTGCACCATGCAGCGCTTCACTCCACCAGAAGAACTTCTTGATACCCAAGCGGGGAATAGCCGGACTTTCGTCCAGCATCAGCTGTGCCTTTTCTTCCAGCGTCAGTCGGCCACACAGGTCAACAGCCCGCTCATGTGCCGACAATTGGGGATTCTGATATGGCAGCTTCTGCTGTGCCTGCATGGTTAGCGGACAACAGACTACAGACATCAGAACAGTCGATAATAAAGTTTTTTTCATTATTTTTGTAAATATCTTAGAATGTTATTTGTTTCTGCTTCTCTGCCTAATAGGAACTTATCAATAAACGCCTGAACTTCAGGCCACTGGTTCTCTGGTAGCTGACAATGAGGATGTCCGCCAACGATGGAGCAGCCCATGCGGTCGGCTATGCCGAAGCGCTCCCATACCTGACGGGCGGCCTTTGCTGACACCCACATCGCGCTGTCGGCCAGCCAGGTATAGTCAGGATTGCCCAACAGCAGCAAGGCCCGTGGGCAAACCATTGCACACAGTTCATGCTGGTCGTAAGGCAACAGATAGACGCTGTCACCACGGAAGTTGTCACGCTGACTCTCCATGAACCAATGGTAGTCCGTACGGTCAAGGTCTTCCACCCCCTCCATCGTGTGCGACACACGCCAAGCAGCTGCACCGCCACCGCCAGGCTCCTGGGCAATGGTCAGGGCGATACGCTCATCGAAGGCTCCACAGTAGAGCGCCATCTTGCCGGCATACGAGCAGCCCGATACGCCAATGTGCTGCATGTCTATCTTGGTCACTTCCGGTCCCAGCTGCTCCAGGCCGTCAATCAGTCGGCTCAGTCCCCATGCCCACTCACTATAGGCACCATTGGCGGTAAGTTCAGAATAGAGCCGGTCAAACGGATGTTCGCCACGCTCATGGTGCGGTCCCCACTGTCCGTAGTCGTTCACCTGTTTCTCGTGGAAGTTCATCGTGGCGATGGGCCGTTCCTCAAATAGCTGTCGAGGCAGTGCGAGCATACTGGTGCCTATCATGAGGGCATAAGGCGGCTGTCCCGTTGTGGGATAGTTGATGACAGACTGTAATGTCATACTCTCGCTCCCCACAGTGACTTCCACGAAGAGCGTGTCGCCATCCATGCGTGCCTTAATCTGTTCTGGACTGACCACAGGTTTCTTGCCGATGCCGTAGTGCTGTATCAGTGAGCCGATCTCATTACGCCTGCGCTCCCAGTCGCTAAAACTGCGCACCCCTTCCAGAGCGTCAGGCAGGTTGTGGTTGATGGATAAGGGGCGGTTAACAACAGATGACACATCATGGTTGCCCCCCGTGTTTTCCTGCCCATAGACCAATGGTAGAGCCGAGCCGTCTATGGCCTGTTGACCTTGGACTGTTGTCTGCACCATTGTGCAAATCAAAAGCCCTAAACATAGTTTTTTCATTGTTTTAGGATATTTTGCTGCAAAGTTACAAAAAAACGGCTGTCCTTATCCCCTTTGATTGTATCATATACTATATGAAATGTAACTTTCCTTTCTGAAATTTGGAAAATAAACAAGAATATTCTACCTTTGCAACAAATTTACCAATTGAACCAACCTCATGAAAAAAATCAAAAATCAAAAAACCTTATGTGCCGTTATCGTGGCACTTTTCATGCTGACGGGCTTCAGTGCCTGCCACACGACTGAGACGACAGTCATTAACCAACAGCCATCAACCAACACCTATCATCCATCACCCGTCAACATGATCTTGGATGCCGACTTTGGCAGTTCCACCGACGACCTCTTCGCCCTCATGATGCTCAATCATTACATCGACGAAGGACTGGTCGATTTGAAGGGTATCGTTGTTGACCGTGAGGGCGAGAAGAACGCTGGCGTGGTTGACATCTTTAATACTTACTACGGACACCCCGACATTCCCGTCGGACTGGAGCGTAACGGTGTCAAGAATCCCCGTTGCTTCATTCCCTATAACGGCATCTGTGACCTGAAGGACGCGCAGGGCAATCCGCTCTTCGACCGTTCGTTTGATGCCAGCCAGTGCATGGACGGCTACAAGCTCTATCGCAAGCTGCTCAGCCAGGCCGAAGACCACTCTATGGTTGTTGTGGCCATAGGTTTTGCCACCACACTGGCTCAACTGTTTGAGTCTGGTCCCGACGAGTATTCTGCACTCAAGGGTGTCGATCTCTTTGGTCAGAAGGTAAAGGCCGTCTATGTGCAGTCAGGCCGTTTCGAGGCTGGCGACAGCCTGAGTGGTTATAACATGCGCGCTGCATCGCACCAGTCGGCCGTTTTCTACAGCCTGCTGCCCAAGAACGTTGAACTTGTCATGTCACCCAGTAACATTGGCGACAAGATGAACTACCTGCCGCAAGATGTGCTCGCCGACCTCTCCTACACGGAGCGTAACCCCATCAAGGCCGTCTATACCTACTACCACTGCGACACTGGTCAGCGCATGTGGGACACCAACTGTCTGGTGAATGCCGTTTATGGCGATAATGCCTACCACCTATCCCCACGTGGTTGGGTGACGTTTGTCGATCGTGGCGAGCAGTCACTGATGCTCTTCAAGGCCGACCGTTACGGCAATGCCCGCTATCAGGTGCCTGGCGACTCCTATTTCTTTGAAGACAAGCTGATGGACATCCGTCGCCATAACCGCATCAACAAGTACCCCTCACGCTATACCATCGAGGCACCACAGCCCACGCTGCTCGGCGCTGATGCCACAACATGGACAAAGCCACGTGTCGCACAGCTCATGGACAAGTACCTGGCAACTGCAGGCAACAAGCTCGACCCCGACGACGTGCGTGAGGTCTTCCGTCCGATAGGTTACTACGGAGGAAATACTGACGACTACCTTGAGGCTGAGCAGATTCTGGTTGACACGCTCTATTCTGAGATGCTTGACCGTGCAGCACGGGCAGGAAAGAAGAGCTTGCTCATCGTCACAGGAGCGCCCGGCAGCGGCAAGAGCACTGCTGCCCGTCAACTGGCCGACCGCAACGTTGGAATGGTTTTCGATGCTACCCTCGCTGGTGGCACAGAGGCTCTCGAGTGGGTCATCCTGCGTGCAAAGGCCAAGGGGTTCGACAAGATTTCCGTCATGCCTGTGCATAACGACGTGTTAACCTGCTATCAGAACACTATCAACAGGGGTAAGGCCAACAACCGCTTTACTCCCATCGACTATCTGGTGCGTTGTTTCCGTGACAATATCGGCAAGGTGGAGTGGTTGCAAAAGAGATTCCCAGAGATTGAGCTGTTGCCCGTTGACTGCACGGCCAACAAGGGACCGCGCCGTGTGAGCGTTGCCGAGGCCCTGACGTGGAACAACAACGTGAGTGACGCAGATGTTACCACCCTGCTCACCACCCTGCGCAGCCTCATCAACAGCGGTGAGCTGTGGACGCAACTGCTGCCCGCTGCCAAGGGCAACCTGATGCAGATTCCTGACCTTAGCCCCGCCAACCGTACGCTGGCCAACGAAATCGACCAGCGCGTACATACGCTGTTGCTGGAGTATTAAGACTAATCGGCAGAGATAACCGCTACGAATCCACCACGCGGCTGACAAGTGAAAGACGTCGGCAGCGTGGTGTTTTCGTTGATGGCCCACGGCTGTCCGTCAGCAAACACGGTGACCTTTGCCTTTGGGCTAATGGCCAATGACTCAAGGCTGTCAGCCAAGGAGAGCGTGCGCGACTCGTCGCTACCGTTGATGCCGGCAACGCACCACGTGTTTCCGCAGCGACGCGCCATCACCACATACTCTCCAGGATTGCCGCTCAGCAGTCGTGTCTCGTCCCATGCTGCAGGCAGCTCCGAGAGGAACTGCTGCACTACAGCAGGCTGTGCCAGATAGCTCTCGGGCTTATCGGCCAAGTGCTGCAATCCGCTCTCAAAGAGCACGGTCAGCGCCAGCTCATGGGCATTGGTCGTGATGTGGGGGTGCTGTGAGTCGCTGAAGGTGCAAGGCGTATAGTCCATAGGTCCAATGACGTTACGTGTGAAGGGCAGCGTGGCATTATGTCTGGCAGCACGGTCAGTAAATGTCGGCACGTTGTTGTACCACTCCGCGCCATAGACGCCCTCCGTTGAGAGCAGGTTAGGATATGTGCGCTGCCATCCTCGCGGAACGGTAGCCCCGTGGAAATTGACAAGCAGATGGTGGCGGGCAGCACTTTCCAGAAGGTCGATGCAGTAGTCCATATTCCGCTGTGTGTCACCAGAGAAGAAGTCTATCTTCACACCAGCCACACCTATCTTCTCGCACCACGCAAACTCACGCTCACGGTCTTCAGGTTTGTTCAGTCGGAACTTAGGTGTCGGTGCTCCGTCAACCCATCCTACAGAGGAGTTGTACCAGATGAGCGGCTTCACGCCTTGCGACAGGGCATAGGCGACGGCATCTTCAATGGTCTTCCCGTCCTTCATCTCGTCCCATTCGGCATCAATGAGCACGTATGGAAGCTTCAGCACGCGTGCCATATCCACATATTTCTTTATTATATGATAGTCGTTCGAGCCATGATTGTAAGCCCAGTAAATCCATGAGACAACACCGGGTTTGATCCAGCTTGTGTCAGCAAACTTGCAGGGTTCCGAGACGTCAGTCACCAGCGTCGATTCCACGATGTTAGCCAGGCTTCCCACGATGATGACACGCCAAGGCTCCCCTCCTTTGGAGGGGCTGGGGGAGGTCTCATCAGGCACTACCCGGAACCATTCTCCATCATTATAGAGACATGATGCACTATGCCCGCGAGTGATGTTCGCTTCTGTAATCAGCGCATACACATCTGGGGCTGCCTCTACCAGTGCCGGATATCCCCAGCGGTTGTTCCAGCCCTCGGCCGACTTGAACGTGCCGCTATACGACGGGACCGGAGTTACCTTATAGGTTGTATCCAACGGGAAGAACCCCTCGTAGGAGTCGCACCACTGCTGCATCCATCGCTTCGTGCCCTCGGGTATGCGGTAGGAGATGGTGAGTGGCGACTGTTCCTCCCTGATGGCCACACCGTCATTATACAGTCGCAGCGTCATATTGCCCAACTGATACTCGTTTGCCTCGTTCGTGCAGTATTTTCGCTTTCCTGCCACCATCTGGTAGTCAGTCACAATATGCTTGGGTGTCAGCCCCCCTTCTTCGGAGGGGTTGGGGGAGGTCTTCACCTCCAGCACCTGCTTGTCCTGAAAGCATACCTTCAGCACCTGCCCCTCGGCATTTACCGTCAGCTTTCCGTTCGGCGATACAAAAATGTTCTGCGCATGTAGTGGCCAGCACACAGCAGCCACCAAAATAGTCGATAATAAGCCCTTTTTCATCTTCTTTTGGTACAAAAATTGATATTTTTGCGACAAAGTTACAAAATAATTGTGAATTGTGAATTGTGAATGTGAATATTTTTGTATATTTGCCCCCGATATTACTATGTCAAGATATAAACTTCTAACCCGAAACAACCTATCGGTACGCCTAAGCATGATAGTTGTTGTGGCCATAGCCTTGCTGCTAATGGCAGCCCTTCTTGTCATGTTTTTCTATTCGCGCCGCACCGTGAAGGAAGAGGCCATGCAGAATGCCAAGCAGTCGTTGGAGCGGGTTGTGGAACAAGTAGATAACATCCTCTTGAGCGTGGAACAGTCGTCCGGCAACCTGTACTGGACCCTGATGTACCATCTTGACGAGCCAGACTTGATGATGATCTATTGTCATAATCTGGTGAAAGCCAATCCCTATATTAACGGCTGTACCATCGTGTTCGAGCCTAATTATTATAAGAATCGCGAGGACTCGCTCTTCATGGCATACGCCCACCGTACCGAAGTCGATACCACCATCGTCGAGGCACACTCATTCGGCAATCGCCCTTATACGGACCAGATATGGTATTATCACCCCATGCGGATAGGCAAGCCCTGCTGGGTGGGACCGCTGAAGAATAGCGATACGGAGACAGAGCCGCTCCTCACCTTCTGCCTGCCCATATCCAATGCTCAACGCAAGACCGTCGGCGTGCTGGCTGTCGATGTGGCGCTGAACGACCTCTCCGAAGTGGTGCTGGCCGTCAAGCCGTCAGCTGACGGCTACTGCACGCTACTGGGCAGCGACGGCTCATTCATCGTTCATCCTGACACCACTAAACTCTTCTATGAGACCGTTTTCTCCCAGGAGCTCGACGATACCGATGAGCAGGTCGAGGAGGTCGGCCGCGCTATGGTAACAGGTAAGAGCGGCTACATGCGTTTCCGTCTGGACGGTGTTGACAGCTATGTGTTCTACGAGCCTTTCAAGCGCGACGAGCTTGTGGGGCGTTACCTGGACGACATGGGGTGGAGCGCGGGTGTGATTTATCCTGAAGCCGACATCTTCGGAGACTACAACCGCCTGATGTTCATTGTCCTGGCTTTGAGTGTCGGCGGCATCCTGCTGCTGGGGCTGCTCTGCCGCGCCTTCATTCATCACCAGCTAAAGCCGCTGCGCATGCTTACCAGTGCCGCACAGCACATTGCCGAGGGGCATTACGATGAGCCCGTCCCCGACACCCGTCAGCAGGACGAGATAGGCCGTCTGCAAACCAATTTCCAGTACATGCAGCAGTCGCTGGCTGAGCGTGTTCAGGAGCTGGAACAGCTGAAAGATACGCTCCACGAGCGTGGCAAGGTGCTACGCTTAGCCTACGACCAGGCCCAGGAGGCCGACCGCCTCAAGACTGCGTTCCTGCACAACATGACCGACCAGATGATTATCCCCGTCACCACCATCGAGGGCGATGTCAAGACGCTGTGCGACGGTTATTCCGACATGCAGCAACAAGAGGCCAACCAGCTGACAAACGAGATACTCGAGCAGGGTAAGACGGTCACCAAGTTACTCAACGATTTGTTGGAAGTTTCACAGGAAGAAAAAACAACGTCATGAAATCGAGACTGTTAAGATACATCAGACAATCGCTTGCAATGAAGCTGAGCCTCGGCATCGTGCTGTTGGCCATACCCGTGTTCATTGCAGCGGTAGGTATCTTCTTCGTGCAGTCTCGATACGTCATCCGAAAGGCCGCCATGCAAAGGGCAGACAATGTGGTCAGCACAGCCACGATAGGCATTGAGCGCCATCTCAGGGCCGTGGAGACAGCCACCAACGCCTGCGTATGGCAGGTGCAGCAACATCTGCAGCCCGACTCCCTGCTGGTCTACACGCGAAGCATCGTCCTGCTCAACAGCCACGTGAACGGCTGTTCCGTCACCCTCGAGCCTGGCGTCTTTCCGCAGTACGGCCGCTACTTCTCCGTCTATTCCGTGCGTCAGGGCGACACGGTGCTCACGGCCAGGGAAGCACCCTACGAATACTTCGACAAGGTGTGGTACCGCACGCCACGCGATCAGAAACGCGACTGCTGGGTAGAGCCGTTCGACGACTACAACGAGGGCACGCTCTCGGCCACCGAGCCCATTGCCAGCTATTGCAAGCCGCTCTACGACGCCAAACACCAGTTGCTGGGCGTCATAGCCACCGACTTGGCGCTGACCAGCCTGTCCGAGTCCATTTCCGATAATTGTCCCTACGAGCACTCCTATTACATGCTAATAGGCCGCGAGGGTCATTACTACATCCATCCTGACACCACGCGCCTGTTCCGACAGACCATCTTCACAGGCCTCGATCCACGTGCCGATGCCGACCTCATAGCCCTTGGCCACGCGATGACGGCGGGCAACAACGGGCACATGCAGGTGAAGATTGACGGAGCCACCTGTCTGGTGTGCTACCGTCAGGTGCCGGGCACGCAGTGGAGCCTCGCCCTGGTGTGCCCTGACGATGACATCCTGCAGAGCTACCACCGCATGACCCACATCCTCATACCGCTCATCGCTGTCGGACTGCTGCTCATCCTGCTACTGAGCGTGCAGGCCGTGAAATATGCCGTCCGTCCGCTCAACAAGCTCGTCGAGCAGTCCAAGCAGATTGCCCATGGTAACCTTGACAACACCATTCCTCTCAGTCGCCGGACGGAGGAGGTGGGAAGCCTGCAAAACAGCTTCCACACCATGCAGGAGTCGTTGCGTCGCCAACTGACCAGCATCAAACAGGCCAACACCGAGGCTAAACGGCGCAACGAGGAGCTGACTCATGCACGTCAGTTGGCTGAGGAAGCCGCCCGTCAGAAGACGGCGTTCATCCAGAATGTCACCCACCAGATACGCACGCCGCTCAACATCATCATAGGCTTCGCACAGGTGCTACGCGACAGCATCGGCCAGGTACCCGAAGCCGAGGTACGCGACGTCACCAGCGTCATGAGCCACAACGCCGGCACATTGAGCCGCATGGTGCTCATGCTTTACGACAGCTCCGACACGGGCATCACCCTTGCGCTCAGCACCAATCACCACGAGGTTGTTTCATGCAATGATGTGGCACGCGAAAGCATTCAATACACCTATCAGCACTTCCCGGAACTGAAGATTCACTTCACGACCGAACTGCCCGATGCGTTCAGCATCCACACCAACCGCATCTACCTCATGCGCACCCTCCGCGAAATCCTGTACAACTCGTGCAAGTATTCCGACGGACAGCATATCTCCCTCAATATCGCAGCAACACTGACCACCGTCCGTTTCACGTTCCAGGACACAGGCCCCGGCATCCCCGCCGACCACCGCCAACGCATCTTCGATGCCTTCTGGAAGTGCAACGACCTGTCCGAAGGTCTGGGCTTAGGCCTGCCGCTGGCCAAGCGTCACGCCACCCACCTGGGCGGTAGCCTGACCCTCGATACCGACTACCACGAGGGCTGCCGCCTCGTCATTGAGCTCCCGTTAGAATAGCAACTTTTGAGAAGAATACACTGCCCGTATCAATGATTTGCTTTTGCGCCTACGCAAACGGTTGTTTGCGCGTACGCGAATGGTCGTTTGCGCGTACGCAAACAATCGAAAGGTCGTACCTATCCATTCCTTTCATGCCACCAATCCCCTCATCCCCTCCCAGGAACGTTCGTGTTACAACGGATACTTCATCGTGTTTATTCCCCCGTTATTATACTTTTTCCCTTGATTATTTGGTTGTTTCAGAATTAATCCCTATCTTCGCAGGCGAAATAACTATTCAATGAATGAACATACAGGAAATACTGAATAAGACAGACAGGTTTGCCGCGAACGCGGGATGCCGGATAACGGAGGTGGATGAGCAGCATGCCGTAGCAGAAATGACGGTGACGCCAGCACACCTGAACGGCGGGAACGTGTGTCAGGGTGGAGCCTTGTTTACGCTGGCCGACCTGGCCATAGCCGCGCTAATGAATTGTCGGGGTCAGTTGACTTTCGGCATCAGCAACAGCATCATGTTCGTGGCGAGTGCCAAAGAGGGCGACCACCTGCGTGCCGAGGCCGTCAGCGTGGCCGACCACCCCAAGATTCCCTCCGTCGAGGTGAGGGTGACCAACCAGGAAGGGCGGCTCATCTGCCACGTTACGGGGATGGGCTACAGGAAAGCCGTCGCCGTGGGGGAGGTATAAGGGATTTTTTTGCAAACAAAGCGGCAGAGCCGAGCGAAGAAAATTATTAAAAAGGTGGGAAATAAGAAAAATATTTCGTACTTTTGCATCGTCATCAATAAACGAGAACGGATATGGAATACATGTCTCAAGAAGGCTACGACAAACTGGTAGCAGAACTTCGACAACTGGAAAGCGTAGAGCTGCCCAGAGTAAGGGAGGCAATAGCTGAGGCCCGCGACAAGGGCGACCTCAGCGAGAACTTCGAGTATCACGCTGCCAAGCGTGAGCAGTCGAGACTGCTGGGAAGAATCAGCTTCAAGCAGAAGGTGCTGGAACATGCACGCGTCATCGACACGTCGAGGCTGGCCTCCGACAGCGTGGGGCTACTCTCTCGGGTGGAGATGACCAACCTGAACAACAACGCCACGATGACATACACGATTGTGAGTCCGCATGAGGCGAACCTGCGCGAGGGCAAGATTTCCATCAAGTCGCCCATAGGACAGGCATTGCTACACAAGAAGGCGGGCGACGTGGTGGAAGTGAAGGTGCCCGTGGGCATTCAGAGGCTCCGCATAGAGCGCATCACCCTTCAGGAATAAGAAACGACCTAAAACAGAAATATTGTGGAACAGCTGCTGCACTACGTCTGGCGACACAAGATGTTTCCGCTGCACACGCTCACGACAACCGACGGAAGGACGATAGAGGTGATTGACCCTGGATTGCACAACCGCAATGCCGGGCCGGACTTCTTCAACGCGAAAGTGAAGATTGACGGCACGCTGTGGGTGGGCAACGTGGAGATTCATGACCGCTCGAGCGACTGGTACCGTCATGGGCACGACCACGACTCGGCCTACGACAACGTGGTGCTGCACGTGGCCGGCATCGTGGATGGAGAGGTGCAGACGGCCAACGGACTGATCGTGCCACAGCTGCAGCTGGACGTGCCAGCACAGGTGCAGGAGCACTACGACGAGTTGCTGCAGACCGACCAGTATCCGCCCTGCTACAAGATTATCCCTGAGTTGGGAAAGCTGATGATACACTCGTGGATGTCAGCTCTGCAGACGGAGCGTCTGGAACGGAAGACCGAGGACATACGCCACAGGGCGGAGCGATGCAACGAATCGTGGGAGGATGCCTACTTCGTGACGCTGGCACGCAACTATGGCTTCGGCATCAACGGCGAGGCGTTCGAGGACTGGGCCTACCACGTGCCCCTGTCGGCGGTGGGTAAGCACCGCGACGACCTGTTCCAGATAGAGGCCATCTTTATGGGACAGGCAGGCCTGCTGGAGCTGAACACGGTGCCTGAACACTACCAGAAGGATGCGCTGAACGAGGGCTACTTTGCCAAGCTGAGAAACGAGTACCTGTACCTGGCACATAAGTTCTCGCTCACGCCCATGGACAGCCGGCAGTGGCGGTTCCTGAGACTACGGCCACAGAACTTCCCGCATATACGCATAGCACAGCTGGCCAACCTCTACTACGAGCGGAAGGCATCGTTGTCACGACTGGTGGAGTGTAAGACGATAAGCGAGCTGCAGGAGATGATGCACACCCACGTGACACCCTACTGGGAGACGCACTACACGTTTGGCTCGTACAGCCCAGAGAACGGCAAAAACCTGTCGCCTTTCTCCATCAACCTGCTGATGATTAACACGGCCATTCCCATGCTCTTTGCCTACGGCCGTCACGCGTCGAAGGAGGAACTGTGCGACCGAGCATTTGACTTCCTGGAGCAACTGAAGGCAGAGAACAACCACATCATCCGCATGTGGCAGGATTGCGGACTGGAGGTGAAGAACGCCGGCGACTCGCAGGCACTGATACAACTAAAAAAAGAATACTGCGACCGTAAGGACTGCCTGCGCTGTCGCATAGGATACGAATATTTGAAAAGAAAATGAAATATATCTTTGAAACACAAATGGAGGTGCGCGACTATGAGTGCGACATCGAGGGAATAGTGAACAACGCGAACTACGTGCACTACTGTGAGCATACGCGTCACCTGTTTCTGCAGCAATGCGGACTGAGCTTTGCCGACATGCACCAGAAAGGGGTGGATGCGGTGGTGGCCCGCATGACGCTGCAATACAAAGTGCCATTGAGGCCTGACGACGTGTTCTGGTCACGACTGAACCTGAAGAAGGAAGGCATCAGGTACGTGTTCTACCAAGACCTCTACCGTGCTGCCGACGAGAAGCTATGCTTCCGCGCCCAGATAGAACTGGTGTGCCTAGTGAACGGACGGCTGGGCAACAGCGAGGAATACGACAAGGCATTTGAAAAATATATCAATCATGAGTGACTTGGTGAGCAAAGAAGAGCAATACTACGCCATGGCGCTGACGCGCATGACAGGACTGAACCTGCCGATGGCCCTGCAGCTGTATCAGCAACTGGGGTCGGCACAGGCTGTCTATGAGCACCGTAACGACATAGGTGACGTGATGCCTGACGCAATGCCGAGGCTCCGCGAGGCAATGAAAGGCTGGGACGATGCCCTACAGCGTGCGGCTGCCGAGATGGAATTTGTGACGAAGAAGAACATCCGCGTGCTGACCATGCAGGATGCTGACTATCCGCAACGGCTGCGTGAGTGCATCGATGCGCCCATCGTGCTCTACTACAAAGGACAGGCAGACCTCAACCAGCGTTACGTGCTCGACATTGTGGGCACGCGCCACTGCACACCCTACGGGCAGGATCTGGTGAGACGCTTCCTCAGCGACCTGCGTAAACTGTGTCCAGAGGTGCTCGTGGTCAGCGGACTGGCCTACGGCATCGATATCTGTGCCCACCGCAATGCGATGGAACAAGGATACGAGACGGTAGGCGTGCTGGCACATGGACTGGACCAGATCTACCCCTCCAGACACAGGAACGATGCCGTGAGGATGATTGGTCAAGGCGGACTGCTGACGGAATACATGAGTCAGACGGAGGCGCTGCCCAACAACTTCAGACAACGTAACCGCATCGTGGCAGGTATCTCGGATGCTACCATACTCGTGGAGAGCGCCATCAAGGGCGGAGGCCTCATCACCTGTCGCATAGCACAGGAGTACGGACGCGACGTGTTTGCCTTCCCAGGAGCTGTCGGGGAACCCTACAGCAAGGGTTGCAACAAGATGATTCGCGACAATACGGCAGCACTCATCATGTCGGCAGCAGACTTCCTAGAAACCATGCGCTGGCAGACCGTCAAGGAGGAGCCCGAGACCGTGGAGCGCGTGCTATTTCCAGACCTCTCACCAGAGGAGCAGGCCATAGTCAGCCAGCTGCAGCAGTCAGGCGACCTGCAACTGAACATGCTCTCCGTGAAAACAAACATACCCATCAGTCAGCTGGTTGCCCTACTCTTCCAAATGGAGATGAAGGGCATCGTGAAGCCACTGGCAGGGGGAACGTACCACTTGATTAAATAAAGGTTAGAGGTTAAAGATTAAAGAATAAAGATTGAAGATAGGGAATATTGACTTGGGGGAGCGGCCGTTGCTGCTGGCACCGATGGAGGACGTGACTGACATCGGGTTCCGACTGTTGTGCAAGCGCTACGGCGCAGCAATGGTCTATACGGAGTTTGTCTCAGCCGAGGCGCTGGTGCGTAACGTGAACAGCACCGTGAAGAAGCTGACTATCAGCGACGAGGAGCGGCCTGTGGGCATACAGATCTACGGACGCGACGTGGCAGCAATGGTGGAGGCGGCACGCATCGTGGAAGAGGCGCATCCTGACGTGATTGACCTGAACTTCGGCTGTCCGGTGAAGAAGGTGGCCAGCAAGGGCGCCGGTGCCGGCATGCTACAGAACATCCCCCTGCTGCTGGAGATCACACGCGAGGTGGTGAAGGCTGTCAACGTGCCCGTGACGGTCAAGACGCGCCTGGGCTGGAACAGCGAACAGCTCATCATCACCGAGCTGGCAGAACAGCTGCAGGACTGCGGCATACAGGCGCTGACCATTCATGGGCGCACCAGGGCACAGATGTACACGGGCGAAGCCGACTGGACGCTCATTGGCGAGGTGAAGCGTAATCCGCGCATTCACATCCCCATCATCGGCAACGGCGACATACGCTCGCTGGCTGAGGCTGACACAGCGTTTGAACGGTACGGCGTGGACGGTGTGATGATTGGGCGTGCCACGTTCGGCTGTCCTTGGATATTCTCACGCCGCGAACTGACACTGGAGGAGAAAATCAGCGTGCTGAAGGAGCAGCTGCGCATCAACGTGGAGCGCATCGACGAGTATCGCGGCATACTGCACACACGCCGTCATCTGGCTGCCAGTCCCGTGTTCAAGGGTATTCCCAACTTCCGGCAGACACGCATCGCCATGCTTCGTGCCACGAAGGTTGAAGAACTGTTAAGCATCATCGATTCAATAACTAATCAATTACAAATATGAAACTTTCCGGATTTTTAAACATTGTCTTGGGCGCAGCACTGATAGGTATGGGTGCCCTGTACCTGACCAACAAGCAGGAAACTGCAGGCAGCCAGCAGCAAACAGCAAACTCTCCACAGAACGCAGAGGCCGTGCTGCACAACATTGAGACACGCGCCTCAGTACGTACATTCAAGAACGACCCCGTACCTGATGCCGTCATTGAGAAACTGCTGAAAGCAGGAATGGCTGCACCATCGGCCATGAACGCACAACCCTGGCACTTCATCGTCATCCGTGACCGAGGCATACTGAGCTCGCTCTCGCTAGCTAGTCAGCACACCGGTCTGCTGGCCAATGCGCCGCTGGCCATTGCCGTTTGTGGCGATCTGCAGAAGAAGGCACAGGTAGAAGAAGGCATCTACTGGAGTCACGATGCCTGTGCAGCTACGGAGAACATCCTGCTGGCCGCACATGCCCTGGGACTGGGAGCCGTGTGGACGGGTTCCTATCCGCTGGAGTCACGTTACAAGCTGGCCATGAAGACACTGTCGCTGCCTGAGCACATTGTGCCCGTCAGCATCATTGCCGTGGGTTATCCTGCCCTGCCTGTAGAGCCTAAGGACAAGTGGAACCCACAGAACGTGTCGTACCAATAAAGGACTTTACTCCTTCACGAAGCTGCCGAAATACTTGAGGCAGACGTCACGCCACTCGCAGGCATCCTGATGCTGTTGCAACAGGCGGTCGTTTACCTCGCGCCAGCGCTGTTCGTCAACGTAGGGCTTCATCTCCACATGGTGGAACCACAGCAGGAACTGTTCAGGGCACTTCTTGATATCTTCGAACCGAGCAGCCACATCCTTACGGTACTGTGCCGTAGCGCCCGAGCCAGTAGCCACGGTGCGGTCGAAGCCTACGCCCAGCGAGTCGGCCTTGTGGTAATAGACGGGACACCACTCCAGGGGATAGCTGGCAATAAAGCCGTCAGGCTCTGGTCCCATGTGGTGGTCGAACTTGAAGATGTGATGCAGGCCAAGTGGCATCATATAGTTGACGCAGGCCTCACGGCTCAGCATCATGCGCACCATCATCTGTTCTGCCTGGTCGTCGGGCATGTCGAACGTCTGTTCAAGCCATTCCAGGGCGATGCCGTCAGTCGTCTGCTGCGGATTCCAAGCCAGTCGGCCAAAGCAGTACCAGTTGGCCTGCGAGAAGTGGTGTCCGCACCAATTACAGTCCAGTCCGATGTTTGCCACACCAGCAATGCCCTTGAGCTTTATCGGTTCCACGTTCTGGAAAAACTCCTGCCACATCGGACCCAGATAGACCAAATGCTTCGACTGTCCCGTGTATTCCTGGGTTATCTGCAGCTCCACCATGTTCGGTGTATGCCTGATTTGGTCGAAGATGGGACTGTAAGGCTCACGCGGCTGGAAGTCGAGCGGCCCGTTCTTCGTCTGCAGGATAACGTTGTCCATAAACATCCCGTCGAGAGGCTTGAACTCGCTGACGGCCTGCATCACACGGTCCTCACCCTTGTGGTTGGCACCATAGACGAAACAGCGCCACATGACGATGCCGCCATGAGGCTTCAAAGCCCGTGCCAGCATGTTAGCGCCATCGGCATGAGAGCGATGATAGTCGCCAGGTCCGGGTTGTCCTTCGCTGTTGGCTTTCACGAGGAAACCACCAAAATCGGGTATCAGCTTATAGATGTCGTCAGCCTTCTTCTGCCACCATGCAGCCACTTGCTTATTGAGCGGGTCGGCCGTCTCTGTGTAGCCCAACGCCATGGGTGAGGCGAAATTGATACTGAGATATACGCGAATGCCATAGGGACGCAGGATGTCGGCAATGGCCTTGATTTCATTCAGATAGGCATCAGTCAATATCTTCGGTGATGCATTCACGTTATTCAGCACGCTGCCGTTAATGCCGATGCTGGCATTGGCACGGGCGTACTCCTCAATGAGACTCCGATTCAAATGGAACCATTCGAAAATACTCTGCCCAGCATAGCCACGCTCTATCGAGCCGTCAAGATTATCCCAATGGTTTAGCAACCTCAGCTTGTAGAACGGAGCCTGATGACCATCACTGCCCATTTGTTCCATGTTCGTACTCAGCAGCGTCTCGCTATACTGCATAGCCAACAGCCTGTAGGCACCATAGAGCAGTCCGATGTCGTTGTGAGCGGTGATGGTCGTAAAGTCCTCAGACAGCGTGAATCCCTCGTCGTCAGGCAGCGAGCGGTCTATGCGCAGTGTTACATCCTTATTGGAGAACAGCCGTAGCTCGCTCACAGCTATGTCGATGGTTGGCGTTGTGACGTTCTCATGGCCACCTCGCACAGCCGGCGGAATCATGATATTGACTTTCGCACTATTCAGAGTGTCGTAACGCAGCCACAAGCGGTGACCGTCCTCAGCCGACGTCGGGAGAAAAGTGAAAAGGGTCAGAAGCAATGCATAGATTTTCGTCATATTCACATATTTTTCGGGGTTACTACATAGATATTCATCATAAGATGCTGCAAAAATACAAAAATATTATTATCTTTGCAAGCAAAAAGCTGAAAGAATAACAAAAGTATATGTTTAACAAGACGGCTATCATATCATTCTGTATGCTGGGCAGCCTGCTGATGACGGGTTGCCAGCAGCAAAGCAGCATGGATGAGGAGAATGCCGTATATTATTGGCGTACAACGTGGAAGCTGGATTCCATAGAGACGGACTTCCTGACCCGCTACCATATTAATAAGGTGTATTGCCGATACTTCGACGTCGTGATGACTGACGACACACCCATGCCGAATGCAACGATAGCGTTTGAAGGAGCAATACCTGAGGACGTGGAGATTATACCTACCGTATATATCACGGAGGACTGTATGCACCAGGCACATCAGGGACTTGCCGCAAAGCTGGTACAGCGTATGGTGCAGATGAACGAGACAAACGACGTCAGGAACGTCAACGAGATACAGATAGACTGTGACTACACATCGAAGAGCCGCCGCACTTATTACGACTTCCTGTCAGAAGTTAGGCGCGAGGCTGCAGCCCACGGACTCAGGCTCTCTACCACCATCCGACTGCACCAGCTGGCGATGGAAGCACCACCAGCAGACTACGGTGTGCTGATGATTTACAACACGGGCGATCCGCGCAAGTTTGCTGAGCGTAACCCCATTCTAGACTTCCGTGACGTACAACCTTACTTGCGTCATCTTGACAGTTACACACTACCGCTGGTTGCTGCCTATCCCGTCTTTCTGTGGCAGCGCACCATTCACGGGGTACGCATTGAACACACGGTGGAGGCGGAAGAGATTCTGAAGGTGAAGAAAGCAGTAGAGCAAAAGCGTCCGGAACTGCGACGTACGATACTGACTTATCATTTGGAAAACGATAATATTAACAGATATAAACCTGAAACTTATGAAGCGATTTATCATCATTAGCTTATTGGCACTATTAACGGTGCCAACATTCGCATGTCTTTGGATTGACACCGACAACCATTACCTGTTCAAGGTCTGCAGCGGCGAGGATTTCAGCAAACGTGCAGACCAGATTACCTTGGATAACTGGAAGGCTTATCTCGGGGTGGAGGAATTGTGGTGGTTTGATGCCGATAAGATAATCCAGTACGCCCAGAGCAAGAACGATGCGCTAATGGTCAGCTATGTGCAGAACCTCGTGAAATATCTGGACTGCGCAAATGCTGTCAGGCAAGAGCAGTGGGAATATCCCACAAAAGCAGAGATTGCCCAGCGCAACAAGACGCTGATGGCCATCAGAACCTATGCACAGGGAAAGCTCAAAAGCCGCCTGCGCAGTCAGCATGCGCTGCTCTTCATGCGCTGTAACATGCTGTTGGGACGTCATGCCGAGAACGTCACGTTCTGGGTACAGACAGCCAGCACGTTCATTGATACCGTTTATCGCGACATGATGCGTAACATCTATGCCGGAGCATTGCTGAAGACGGGCAGTCCGGAAGCTGCCAGTCAGATATTTGCCGAGCAGGGCGACTGGAGCAGCCTGATGACACAATTCTACAAGAAACGTTCGTTTGCAGAAATCCGTAAGGAATACCTGCGCGACCCAGACTCTGCCGCCCTACCCTTCCTGCTTCAGGATTTTGTAAACAATGCTCAGGAGGCCGTTGACGCACAGCACGATGGCGGTTTGCCTGGCAAGCTCTTTATACGTGACATCACCCGTAGCGAGGCCCAGCAGATGTGGCAGTTTGCCGGTCAGGTGGTACGTGAGGGCAAAACGCAGAATCCTGCCCTGTGGAAGAGTGCACAGGCTTGGCTGGAATTCCTGTTTGACAACCAGCGACAGGCACTGACTGACATCAACGAGGCTGTTACGCTGGCTGGCACAGACCGCGTGAAAGACAATGCCCGCGTATTGAAGTTCTACATCAGTTCTGCCCAGACACCACTGAGCGCACAGTTCAATGACTACGTGGCAGGTGAGATGGAATGGCTGATAAGCATGAGGGCAGACGAATATTATAGTCACGCCATGTATCGTGTGGTACACCAGCAGCTGCTAAAGAAATATAGCAACGCCGGTCATCAGGACACCTCGCTTGCCCTCTGCAAAGCCGTCGGCTCTTATGAGTTCGCCTATTACATGGATACTGTAAGGATAGAAGGTCTCAAAGCCTATATGGACTATTGTAAGACACCTGCCACCAACAAGCTCGACCGTTTCCTGAAGGCTAACCAAGACGTTAACGAGATGGCTCTGAACGACCTCATGGGTACCAAGTACCTGCGCCTGTGTCGTTGGGAGGAAGCACTTCCCTGGCTGGAGCGTGTGCCCTTGTCCTATTACAATGAGCGAGGATATAAGCTCTATGCCATCAAGCGTAGCTACAAGGTTGAGCCCTGGGTTACTCGCCAATGGCTTCCTGACTATATCGAGGGCAGCGAAAGCATGCGTCTGCGCTCGAATCCGAAGGTTGACTTTGCCCGCGAGATGCTGAAGATGGAAGGTGAACTCAATGTTTTGTCTGCCCAGGAACGTCAGGCACGCTATTACGACTTGGCTGTACGCTATGCCCAAGCCAGCTTCACGGGTGACTGCTGGTTCTTGATGCGCGACAGCAAGAGCGTCTATGACGAAGTGCGAAACAACGAGGTGAATCTTGCGGCCAAAGCTACAGACTATCTGCGTCAGGCATTGCCTACCAAAGACCGCAAACTGAAAGAGCGTGTGCTCTTTGCCTTGTCGTACGTCTATCTGAACCCTGACCGCTGGTGCAGCTTCGACTGGAACGAACAGTTGGGCGACGTGGAGCGCACGCCTCTGTCAGGCACAGCACAGTATAAGGCCTTTGCTGCTTTGGCAGATTTCGAACGTGGCTCACGTCCCAGTGAATACGTGTCACGTTGTGATGAGTACATACAGTTTATGAAACAATATAAATAATGGAGGAATGCCTATGAAAAAATCGTTATGGATTGTCTCACTTCTTTCGTTCGTGGTGCTCGCTGCGTATGCGCAAGGGCCGAACCATAGTGGGAAATATTACAAATTAGCCGATGGCTTAAAAGGTGAGGAACTTAAGACCGCCTTATTTAACATTATTCGCGATCCAAGTGTCGTAAGTTACGATGGGCTCAAACTGGCATATATAAAGACCGATACCCGACCTGATGGGTTCCTGCGCGATTTCTATTCGAACATCACCAATTACGTACCTGGTTCAGATATGGCAGCAGGAGAATATGAAGGCTTCAATTACAACCGTGAGCACACCGTATGCCAGAGTTGGTTCAAAAGTGTCAGCCCAATGTATTCAGACGTTGTTATGGTTATTCCAACCGACGGCTACATTAACAGCCGTCGCAATAATAATCCTTTTGGTGAGGTCACTGATCAAGAGTCACAGATAAAGACTTCGCAAAATGGCTACAGTAAATGGGGAGCTCCTCGCAATGGGCTTGGCCAACCTGAAAAAGTGACAACAGTATTTGAACCCAATGACGAAGTCAAGGGCGATATTGCTCGTATCTATTTCTACATGGCAACATGTTATCAGGATCGTGCAACTACTTTTGTCAATGGAACAGGACAATATGTTTTTAACGCAGAGGGAACAACCTATCAACCTCTTCAGGAATGGGTGTTCAATATGATGCTACGTTGGGCAAAGCTAGACCCTGTAGATGAGATAGAAATTAGTCGTAATAACGCAGTAAAGGAAGTTCAGGGAAATCGTAATCCCTTTGTTGATTATCCTGGGTTGGAGGACTATATTTGGGGTGATAAAAAGGAGGTTGCTTTTAGCTATGACTACTATGAAGGTGTAAAACAGGGAGACGAGGATGAGCCTGATCCTGATGTGGAGCCAATCGGTGAGGAAGCCAGCATAGCACTTAATAGTGTCTTTTTTAACTGTGACTGGAATGGTTCTCGTCCTACTGGACAGGGTGCTCCGACGCAACTTGCAGGTACTTTGGGAAACGTTACTGTTGTCTATGCAAAGGGTAGTAGTGGACAAACGATGTACTGTAACGACAAAGAGATACGTATGTATAAATATAATACGCTTGCTTTCCGTATTTCGGGTGACGACTTTACAAAGATTACCCTTAATGTGAAAGTAAATGCTAACAACAAGAAATTCTTGGCTAATAATGTTGAATTAGAAGGTTACGAATGGACTGGTGATGCCGATGAGGTAGTATTCAAACTAAGCGATACAGATAAAGGAAACGTTTCCATAACTGGTGCTGTTCTCCATACACCGACTGGCATTTGGACAGTTCCTATTGATAACTATAATGTGCCCGAGGCCATCTACAGTATCGACGGTCGCCGTCTTGAGATGTTGCAGCCTGGTCTGAACATCATCCGCATGAAGAACGGACAGGTAAAGAAGGTGTTTATACATTAAAGGTTAAACGTTGAACACAGCCACGCAGGAATTTATCCGCCAGCATCGTGAGGACAATGTTCGTCAGCTGGCGCTGAAAGGTACAGACAAGGGGGAGGTAGATCTTCCCCTTGCTTTGCAGCAGATTGCTGGATGGCAGGTAGCCCGTCGTAAGTTGCCCACCTGGGCAGCCTGCGACGGATTATTGTATCCTCCCCACCTCTCGATGGAACAATGCTCCAGTGAACAGACAGCAAAGTATAAGGCAGGACTGGCAGGTCAAGGAGAGAGTTTCTATGATTTGACTGGTGGCTTGGGCGTTGACTTCTACTATATGTCACAAGGCTTCAACAGCCGAACCTACGTCGAACAACAAGACCATCTCTGCAACATTGCCCGTCATAACTTCAATGCCTTAGACCTCACCTGTTCTGTGGTCTGTGATAACGCCGCAAACGTACTCCAAGGAATCAGCCATGCTGACTGTATCTACTTGGACCCTGCCCGTCGTGACAATCATGGGGCTCGTACCTATGCTCTTGAGGACTGCACGCCCAACATATTGGAACAGCGTAACTTGCTTCTGCAGAAAGCCAAGCGCGTTATTGTCAAGCTGTCGCCTATGCTCGACTGGCACAAGGCTGTCAATGACCTCAGCTATGTCAAAGAAGTGCATATTGTCAGCGTGCAGAACGAATGCAAAGAGCTGTTATTGGTGCTTGGCCATGAGACCTTGGAAGACTTGCGTGTGGTATGTGTCAACGAGGCGCAGACGTTCGAATTTGTTACCCAGCATGTAACGGAACACAACCCAGTGTATAACCAAAAACCACTCTTCCTCTACGAGCCCAACGCCAGCATTATGAAGGCCGGATGCTTTATGGAAGTGGCAGATTATTATCAGATTGGTGAGGTGTTTACGAACTCCCATCTCTTTGTTTCTGACCATGAAATCCCAGACTTTCCAGGACGTGGATTCCATATTGAGGCCATAACATCAATGAACAAACGGGAGTTAAAAGCTGCTTTACAAGGAATAGAAAGGGCCAATATTACCGTCAGAAACTTCCCCATAAGCGTAGCAGAATTGCGTAAACGCCTGCGTTTAAAAGACGGCGGAGAGGTGTATATTTTCGCCACAACCGTGGCGGAAGGGACACATCAGCTTTTCATTTGTCGCAAAATAGCTTAAAAAAACGAGGGTTTATTTTGTGTTTCCCCCTATTTTTATTATTTTTGCAACGGTTTAAATAAGCATTGACAATATGACGCCAGTAGAAATCAGGAAAGTGACAGACAAGAAAGGTCTTGAGGCCTTCATACAATTTCATTACGATTTGTATCGAGGAAACCCGTACGATGCCCCAAACCTGCATAGTGACGAAGTTCACACGTTCAGCAAAGCCAAGAACGCAGCCTTTGAGTTTTGCGAAGCTGAATATTTCCTGGCCTACAAGGACGGAAAGGTGGTGGGACGCATAGCTGCCATCATCAACCATAGAGCTAATGAACGCTGGGAGCGCAAGAGTCTTCGTTTCGGATGGATTGATTTCATTGATGACATGGAGGTGTCACGTGCTTTGTTTGATGCTGCAGCCGAATGGGGACGTTCCAAGGGTATGACAGAAATGGTAGGACCGCTAGGCTTTACTGATATGGACCCCGAGGGTATGCTGATTGAAGGCTTTGAGGAGCTGGGTACGATGGCCACCATCTATAACTACGCCTACTATCCCAAGCACATGGAGGAGTTGGGCGGCTGGCAGAAAGATAACGACTACGTGGAGTACAAGCTCATCGTCCCCAAGGAAGGCATACCTGAGAAATTCCGCAAGGTGGCTGAAATGGTGATGAAACGTTATAACCTGCACCCCATGCACCCCAAACGCAGTCAGGTGTTCGGCAAGGAGCAATATGGCCGCAAAGTGCTCGACGTAGTAAACAAGACGTTTGGCAACCTGTATGGCTACTCACAGATGACGGAACGCCAGATTGACGAGTACCTGAAGATGTACTTCCCTATGCTCGATATGGATATGCTTTGCCTGATTGAAGACTGGAACACGCCCAATCATGAGATTATTGGCGTGGGAATCTCAATTACCAATATGACACGTGCGCTGCAGAAATGCAAGAACGGACGCCTATGGCCCTTTGGCTGGTGGCACTGCATGATGGCGCTGAAGTTCCACAAGGCAGAGTGTCTGGACCTGATGCTCATCGGCGTCCTGCCTGAGTATCAGCAGAAAGGTGCCAATGCCCTGATGTTCTATGACCTCATCCCCAAGTACCAGAAGTTCGGTTTCAAGTGGGGTGAGACCAACGTCGAAATGGAAACCAATGAGAAGGTGCAGAGCCAATGGCAGTATCTGGAACATATACAACATAAGCGCCGCCGCTGCTTTAAAAAGAACCTATAAAGACTATGAGTGAAGAAGCTGCTATCCTGAAAAAAAACGAAACAGTTAGGTATGAAGACGACAACATCCGGCACTTGTCGGATATGGAGCATGTGCGTACCCGTCCAGGTATGTATATTGGTCGTCTGGGCGACGGATCGTTGCCTGAGGACGGTATCTATGTGTTGTTGAAGGAAGTTATCGACAACTCGATTGACGAGTTCAAGATGAAGGCTGGCGACCGTTTAGAAATAACGGTCGATGAGCAATTGCGCGTTTCCGTACGTGACTACGGTCGCGGCATTCCTCAGGGAAAACTCATCGAGGCTGTCAGCGTGCTGAACACAGGCGGTAAGTACGACTCGAAAGCCTTTAAGAAAAGCGTGGGCCTGAATGGTGTTGGCGTCAAAGCCGTCAACGCGCTGAGCACTCATTTTGAGGTACGCAGCTTCCGTGAGGGCAAGGTGCGCAAAGCAACCTTCGAGCGTGGTATCCTGACCAGCGACATGACGCTTGACACGCAGGACGAGAATGGTACCTACATCTACTTCGAGCCTGACAATACGCTGTTCCAGAATTACCTGTTCCAGGATGACATCGTGGAGAACATGCTCCGCAACTATACCTACCTAAACACTGGTCTGACCATCATGTATAACGGACGCCGAATACTGTCGCGTCACGGGTTGGAAGACTTGCTCAGCGACCGTATGACCAACGATGCTCTCTACCCCATTATCCATCTGAAGGGCGAGGATATCGAGATTGCCTTTACCCATGCCAACCAGTATGGCGAGGAATACTACTCGTTTGTCAACGGTCAGCACACCACGCAGGGGGGAACCCACCAGAGTGCCTTCAAGGAGCATATTGCCAAGACCATCAAGGACTTCTTTGGCAAATATGAGTATGGTGACATCCGCACGGGTATCGTCGCCGCTATTGCCATTAATGTGGAAGAGCCCGTCTTCGAGAGTCAGACGAAGATTAAGCTGGGCTCCACGCTAATGGCTCCTGACGGTGAGACCATCAACAAATACGTAGGCGACTTCATCAAGCAGCAGGTGGATAACTACCTGCACATTCATAGCGACGTGGCAGAGGTCATTGAGCAGAAGGTCAAAGAGAGCGAACGGGAGCGAAAGGCGATGGCCGGTGTGACGAAGCTGGCTCGTGAGCGCGCAAAGAAAGCCAATCTGCATAACCGTAAGTTGCGCGACTGCCGTATCCACTTCAGCGATGTGAAGAGCGAGCGCAAGGAGGAGTCGAGCATCTTTATTACCGAGGGTGACTCTGCCAGCGGAAGCATCACCAAGAGCCGCGACGTCAATACACAGGCGGTCTTTTCTTTAAGAGGAAAACCCTTAAACACGTTTGGACTGACCAAGAAGGTGGTATATGAGAACGAGGAATTCAACCTGTTACAAGCAGCCCTCGACATTGAGGAAAGCCTTGACACACTACGCTATAACAAGGTGATTGTAGCTACCGATGCCGATGTCGATGGCATGCACATCCGTCTACTCATCATCACATTCTTCCTGCAGTTCTTCCCAGACCTCATCAAGAAGGGTCACGTCTATGTGCTTCAGACACCGCTGTTCCGCGTGCGCAACCGTCGTACGAAGATAAAGGGTGGAAAGAACAAAGAGCAAGGTGCAAAGGGTGACTTTATTACCCGCTACTGCTACAGCGAGGAGGAACGCCTGCAAGCCATTCAGGAACTGGGACCTGACCCTGAGATTACCCGATTCAAGGGACTAGGTGAAATATCGCCAGAGGAGTTTGCCGGTTTCATCGGCCCAGACATGCGTCTGGAACAAGTAACACTCCACAAGACCGACCAGGTGCAGAAGCTCTTGGAGTATTATATGGGCAAGAACACGATGGAGCGGCAGAACTTTATCATCGATAACCTTGTCATTGAGGAAGATCGCCCTGAAGAAGACGTTTACGAATAATCACTAAAACTATATGAAGACTAAGTTAATTGTTGCGTTTTTGCTGTTGATTGCCACAGGTAGCACAGCGCAGATAAAGATAAGCCGAAACACGCCTTTGCAGAAGCTGATTAACGTTGAAATGGCTATCAATCAGCTTTACGTTGACAGCGTAGATGAAGGAAAATTGGTGGAGGATGCTATTCGTGGCATGCTCAAAGGACTCGACCCCCACTCGTCGTACGCCACCAAAGAGGAAGTGAAAGCATTGCAAGAGCCGCTCAACGGCAATTTCGAGGGTATTGGCGTAGAGTTCAACATGATTGAGGATACGCTGATGGTTATTCAGCCCGTTGTCGATGGTCCTTCAGAGAAGGCTGGTATTATTGCCGGTGACCGAATCGTTACTGTCGATGGAACTTCCATTGCCGGCGTGAAGATGTCGAAAGAGGAAATCATGCGCCGCCTGCGTGGTCCCAAGGGCACGAAGGTACGCCTGGGCATCCGTCGTCAAGGCTTCGACGAGGAACTGACGTTTGTGGTCAAGCGCGACAAGATTCCCGTGAAGTCCATTACTGCCACCTATATGCTCCGTCCTGGTGTAGGCTACATCCGCATCGGCAACTTCGGTGCCACTACCCATGAAGAGTTTGTCACCAGCCTGCAGAAGTTACAGAAACAGGGTATGAATAGTCTGGTGCTCGACCTGCAGGAGAACGGTGGCGGCTATATGAAGGCTGCTGTCGATGTGGCCAATGAATTCCTGCAAAACCGCGACCTTATAGTATATACCGACGGACGTGAGCGTTCCGAATACCGCGCCAAGGGTAACGGTCGGTTCCGTACAGGAACGCTTATCGTGCTGGTCGATGAATATACAGCCTCAGCAGCAGAGATTGTGACGGGTGCCGTACAGGATCAGGACCGTGGTCTTGTCGTCGGACGCCGTACGTTTGGAAAGGGACTTGTACAGCGTCAGATAACACTGGCAGACACCTCCATGATACGTCTGACCATTGCCCATTACTACACGCCTGCAGGCCGTTGCATCCAGAAACCTTACGTGAAGGGACAGGGTGAGGACTATGCCCAGGATGTGCAGAACCGTCTGCGTCGTGGTGAGCTGATGAATGCCGACAGCATACACTTTGCCGACTCGTTGCGATACTACACCTTACGCCAGCATCGCACCGTCTATGGTGGTGGTGGCATCATGCCCGACTATTTCGTTCCGCTTGACACAACTATCTATACACGCTTCCATAGAGCCCTACAAGCGCGCAATCTCGTCCTTAACGCCAACCTGCGCTATGTTGACGACCACCGTCGTGAGCTACAGCAGCAATTCCGTGACTTCGAGACCTACCGACAGTCGTTTGAGATACCACAAAGCGTGATTGATAATGTACTGGAAGAGGGTGAAAAGCTCGACATCAAGCCAAGCGATAAGAAAGAGCGCCAGCTGACCATTCACTACATGAAGCTCCAGCTCAAGGCTTTGGTAGCACGCGACCTGTGGGGCATGGATGAGTATTTTGCCATCATGAACGAAAGCAGCCCGATGGTACAAGAGGCTATCAGGCTGTTGGAGTAGTCAGCTTGTTAATATAACCAAGCAGCTTCTCGCTGTTCTTGTGGATAGACTCCAGCAGCTGTTGCCGCTCGTCTTCTTCCATCTGCCCTTTTGTGTCCTTACGCAGAAGATCTGAGCTGCCGATGATGGCAGTAAGGGGTGTACGCATCTCATGACTCACGTTTTTCAGGAACATGGTCTCGAGCTGTTTGTTACGTCGTGCCTCCTGTTCGGCTTTTTCGGCTTTCACCCGACCACGGATGGCCGTCTGCTCACATTCCAACGCCCTCTGCTCGTTGCGTTGTGCCTCCTCTTCATTCTGCTGCGCACGTTGCATCTTACGTTTCAGATTTTTATTGCTTCGCATGAGCAGGCAGATGGCCACCAACAAGACGGCAATCAGCACCAGCAGTATGATATCGATGTTTGTAATCATTGCAAATATGGACGACATTGTTTGATGATAACGGGAATCGTCTTGACGTTAACCTCGTCTTGCACTATCTTGATTTGTACCAGACAGGTTTTTGTATTGACGGGCTTCGCTTGGTCGAAGATAAAGTTTCCTATACTGTAGTAAATAGGTTTCCCCTTGTAGTTCTCTATGCTCTGCAGGGTATGCGTATGATGTCCGACGATGATATCGGCACCTGCATCGATGAGCATGTGAGCCTGTCTTCGTTGCCAGCTTGCTGGCTCCAGGCGGTGTTCTATACCCCAGTGCGGACAGACAATGATGTAAGCCGCAGGTTCCTTTGTGCGTAGTCGGCTAATGCGCAGACAGAGGCTGTCGATGCTCTCCTGTGACACGCTAAACGAGTCAGGCAAATAGGTGAAGTTCTCCAGCGGCAGCTGCAACGTAGCGAACATCCATACATTCTTCGTAAGCATGACTGGCTGTACAGCTTCTGCCATATTGCGACCTGTACCCAGGGGCACGATGCCTGCACCAAGACAGTTGTCGTAGGTGTTACGCAGACCTCCGCGTCGCTGATCGACGGAGTGGTTATTTGCCAGATTCAGGTGCGTGATGCCATGATGCCGCAGGTTGTGCAGCCACTCTGGGTTGCCCCTGAACACAAACTGCTTGATGGCTGGCGTATGGATGTTGGTTGCCGGACACTCCAAATTGCCTATCACGATGTCGCTGTGGGCGAATACAGAGTCGATGCCACGCGTGAAGAGGCTATCGATGCCCCAGCGCTCTATCTGTCTGCGCACACCACGATCCAGCAGTATGTCTCCCGTCAGCGTGATGGTTAATGTGTCCTGTGCCACGCCCGTCAAGGCGCAGCACAGGAACAGGATCATGCTAACAGCCCGAGCTGTAGAAGAACGTCTCGTCATCGGCAACGTTGTCGAGTGGAACAACGATTTCCTTCATCCAGTCAGGCTCGCCGGCACGTGGCTGTGTCTTCAGGTGCTCCTGCCACTCCTCGTCCGTCCAGCGTCCCTCAGATGGTGAGCGCAGGAACTCACGATAGGAGAATACGCCACCGCGTGTCAGGTAGAGCATTCCATCAATCTCCACCACTACATAAATCTCGTATGCCGGGCCTACAGCCTCATAGAGGATGGCCTTGTCAACATCGGGAATATTTCTGTGGTTAGCCGTAAACACGTCAGCCACGACGGCAATCGAGCGGTCAGCACCTTCCACGCAGTCCCATCCCCACAGGTCGGTCTGGTTAGGCTGGCGCAGCAGGTCCAGAGAGATGTTCTCGAAGGTAGAACCGATAATCTCTATCTGGTTATACTCCTCCTTGTTCAGTTTCTGTCCGTTCAGCTCCTTCTGACTTATGTTCAGCAGGAACTGTGCTTCCTCGCACATACGCTCGCTGATATCGTGCGACCTCTCTGTGGCCAGTCCATACTTTTTGAATACGCCCTCAGTCGCATCAATGAGCGTGATGGCCAGCTGCCAGTAGGCAATGTTCGGCTCCACGTAGCCCTTGACGATGGGCTCCTCAGGACCGCCACCTCCACACTCTGCTCCTGCAGGCTGCTTGGCATAGAGTATAGCGTCGTGTTTCAGTTCTGCCCACGATGCCAATGCTGAGTTCAGGTTCTTCTTATCCCACTGCGGGGTCTTCATGAAATAGGGATACTTGCTGTTTTGCTGACAGAGCACCTGCAGCGAGTTCACCCACTGGTTAGCGACAGTCTCGTCCCAGTTTATCTCCTTCATGCGCTGCTTCATGCGCTCCAATGCCGGCGTAAAGCCGTTCCACTTCTGCTGCTCCTTAAGTTCCTGCAGCAGTATGCGCTCAGCAGCAGGAATACCGATAGCAGCCATCACGTCGAGCCCCTTGGGGCACATGCGCTGTGACACGGGATAGGTAACGTAGTCCTGCATCTCCTGCAGCACCTCAGAGTCAGGCATGTAGCGCTGTGGCATGAGGTTCACCACGTACTCCTGCGTCTCTGCATCGCGCGGTACGATGCGCGTCTGCTGCTTGGCCACGTTGTTGGCAGCCGCCTGCAGCTGTTTCATCTTCTTGTCGTTGCCCACGAGCGTCTCTGGGGTAACGCCCATCTTCTTCATTTCCTCGTTGAGCTGCAGCATGGTGATGTTGTCTGGTGCTCCAAACAGGAACGTGATGGGTTGGTTCACACGCTCATACAGCACCTTCAGCTTCTGGTTGCCTGCCAGTGTCGATGAGATGAGTGCGGCAGCAGCCAGATGGTCGTTCATGTCAATCTTGAACGGTGCCGACTGTAGCCACATCATACCCTTGAAGTAGCGTTTCAGCGTTTCCGAGCGGGTGTAGTGGCCACGTGGCTTATAGAGCGAATAGGGATAGCTGTGCAAGGTGTAGCCCAAGAACTGGCTCGCACAGTCAAGGGCATCGTTGATGTGCTCCAACTCTGCTTCGGCCTGCTGCTTGAACTCGCTGCTGACGGCAGGAAGCGGCTTATTTGTCAGCACAGCCTGTGCCACAGCAAAGAATACCACGCTCCGCTCGGCAGCCTGCTTCAGCTCGCTGTTCTGCGCTGTGGCAGCCACGCGCTTCATCTCCTGATACATGGCCTCGCTGAGTTCTACCATCGCAGGACAGAGCGAATGCTCCTCCACCTCGCGCGTCACGCAGTCAAAGTAGAAGTGGAACGCCTGCAAATACAGGTCGGTCGTGACGAAGCTGGGGAAGTCGTGGTAGTCGTTCTTCTCGTAGATGTGGAACAACTGCAGTTGGTTCTGCGGCACAATGGCGAAGCCCTGTCGTCCCAGCGCCTCTTCCAGTCGCGGGTCAATGCTTTCCAACTGGAAGGGGTTGACAATGTTGTCCGTGTTCACGATGCATCCGGCCCCAGCCTTGTAGTTCTGTGCCAGTAGCTCTTTCTCACGGGCCTGGATGCGCTTGATGAATGCCGTTTCCTTCGGCGTGTATTTTACCGGCAGCTCCTTGTTCTGCTCCATCTCCTTCTCCCAACGGGCCATCATCAGCGAGTCGTACCATGACGTGCCGCTGAACACGCTGCGCAGTTCGGCAGTCGTGAAGGCGTAGCCCTGACGGGCGGCAAAAGCGTTACGCAGTACTCTCAGCTCGCTGAGCGAGAGCTTCGAGATGTCCATGTTGGTGTCAATATGCTTCAACATGGTTTCCAGATTCAGCCCGCCACGCCCAGGCAATATCGGGGCGTGCTTGCGGCTTACATACTCTTCTTCCTGTGCTACGGCGCCGATGGTCATCAGCAGCACGAGCATTGTCATCACGATTTTTTTCATGTCAGTTTCCAGTTATTAATTGTTTTTACTTTTCAAATATCTTGAGGGCAGCATCCTTGTCAATGCCTTTCACGATGAATTTCACAAAGCTCAGTCCAAAACCGCTCCATTCGTATTCTGCTACGGCAAAGAGTCCGTTGGTCGATGCCTCCAGGCAGCGCACCCGTCCATCGATAAAGCGGAAGTCGTGCAGCTCGCCCCCCAGCTTCGAGCCCATCCACAACGGTCTGACGTGTCCCTTATAGTTCTTGAACACCAGCAACCGCCGGCCCTTGGGGTAGTAGCGGGTGGCCTTCACCACGCCCACCAGCGCGTCTGTGCTTCCGTCGCCATCCACGTCGCCCGTGTCAAACCGATAGACCTCGTATGGCAGTCGCCAGCGGCTTGTGGTTGAGTCCGTCGTCAGCACCAGTTGGCTGAGCGTGTCGTTCTTGGCCTCCATCGTCCACGTCTGTGCACTACTGCCAACACCAAACAGCCAACAGCCAATAGCCAATAGCCACTTACAGCCTCTTCTGTATTTCACTTTCAATGTCGCTGGCCTGTGCCATTCGCAGCACGATGTTCGAGTTGCGGTCAATGAGGAAGTAGTCAGGCACGGTGCCTACGTTGTAGGACACGAGCAGCGGTGAGCTCAGTCCACGTGGGTCGCGCACGCTCACCCAAGGCAGCGCAGCCGTCTGCTGCTTCCAGAAGTGCTCATCGCCGTCGAGCGCCACCTGATAGATTTCAAATCCCTGTCCGCTGAACTTGTTGTAGAGCTCACGCATGGCGAGGATGCGCTTGGGCGACTCCTCCATACCAAACACGTGGAAGTCGAGCAGCACCACCTTTCCCTTCAGGTCCGACAGGCTGCGCTGCTGTCCCTTGTTGTCAATCAGCGTGATGTCGATGATGCCTGCAGCGTCCAGCTGCTGTGTCACGGCCTCCGTCAGCGTGTTGTTCTGTGCTATGCGGTCGTTCCTCATGCCGTTGATGGCAATGTTGTGCAGGTTCTTCGTACGCATGGCGTCAGGATAGTTCTGGTCCCAACTGGTGGCAACGGCAGCAAACGCCTTGATGTCCTGATGGTTGGTCTGTGGGTCGAAGATGAGCATGCCTGCCACCGTCTGGAACAGCGCGAAGTAGGCATAGGGCTTGTTGGGTGCCGCATAGATGTAGTTACGCGTCACGTCCTGCTTGTATGCCTCAATCATGTTACGCAGGCTGTCTCGCCCGTTCACGCCAGGCAGCTCCCTGTTCACCTTGAAGCAGCGCTCCTGCAGCTCCATCTGCTTCAGCGTCAGCTCACGAATCTTCTCACAGTTGTCTGAACCCGTCACCTCATACTTGCCGGCCATCGTGGGGTAAGCCGCCTTGATGGTGATGGTCTCTGTGGAATCCACACACAGGTTGATAATCTGGTCATGTATGCGCAGTCGGTAGAACTCAGGCGCAGGAGTCTGCTCGCCACTCAGGCTGAACGTGCCATCCTCGCCGAGCTTCACGCTGTCAATGGCCGTGATGCCCTCCAGCCCCACGTTTTCCAGGTAGAGCATGGAGTCGGCGGCCTCGCTCAGCGTGCCCTCCACGTTGAATTTCTTTTCTGAGCAAGAGCCCAGCGTCAGGGCGGCGGCCACAGCCGCTCCCAGTGTCAGAATCTTTCTTGTCTTCATCATTTTATTTTTGTTTTTTCATTTTTTTCTTGTCGCAGTGTGCAAAATTAACAATAAAAAACCAATTATACATCAAAGATGTACTTTTTTTTTCATTTTTTCATTACCTTTGCCCCATCAACAAATACAAAGACCAAACAATGAAGATTATAGTATCCCCTGAGATTGACAGCGTCTGCCCGGAGTTCGTGGGGGCATGCGTAGAGGCACAGGTCGTCAACAGCCCTTATTGCGAGGCACTATGGGCAGAGATAGAACAGCTTGGACAAAAGTTCCGCCAGGAGCTGACCACAGAGTCGCTGAAAGAGTTAACCAGCATCGCAGCAACACGCCGCATTTACAGGGCTTGCGGCAAGGACCCCTCGCGCTACCGCCCAGCATCCGAGGCGTTGATACGTCGCCTCCTGCAAGGCAAGGAACTTTACCAGCGCGACACGCTTGTTGACCTCGTGAACCTCGCGTCCATAGCCTTCGGCTACAGCATCGGCGGCTTCGATGCCGACAAGTTCGAGGGTGACACGCTGACGCTGGGCATCGGCCGAGAGGGGGAGCCTTACGAGGGTATTGGACGAGGCATCATCAACATTCAGGGCCTGCCCGTCTATCGCGACGCAAAGGGAGGTGTTGGCACCCCCACTAGTGACCATGAGCGCACGAAGATGACGTTTGCCACGCGTCACCTCGTCGTCCTCATCAACGGCTACGACGGTGATGCCGAGCGTGTCACGCAAAACGCCGAATACATCCAGTCCCTTCTCCGCAAGTATGCCCAGAGCGACGGAGGCACCTTTGCTCTATATAAGTAAAAAACATCCCAGCGCAGAATAATAAGAACAAAAACATTAAAAGCAATACGAAATGGAAAAAATAAAGGCTGACGTACTGTCAAAAAACAGTAGGAAAACTTGCATTTTCAAAATAATATTATTACCTTTGCATCAGATAAAGAAAAGACCCTGAATCAGGCTATGAAAAGGGAGGGCAAAACGTATTAGGAATTCCCCGCCCGTGAAACATAAGTGACACGCTCGTGAAAGTTAATTTTCGCGGGCGTGT
>CACXJZ010000022.1 GCA_902768105.1 uncultured Prevotellaceae bacterium | reverse complement strand
TTCAACGAGGATGAGTATTAAGGCTCGCTTCTGACGTCAAAACGGCTTTAAAGTGGCCTTAGGCAATAAAATGGCTTTTGCAGCGTTATTAACAACGATGCGAAAGCCATTTTTCATTTCCTGCGTCATGCTGCTGTGCGCTCTGAAGGGCGCTGCCCAGTATGATCCGTCGTTCAGCCACTACTGGGCGATGGAAACCTCTTTCAACCCTGCTGCGGCAGGTAAGGAGAAAGTGGTGAACTTCGTGGGTGCCTATGCTATGACGATGGTGGGATTCGAGAATGCGCCGAAGACGATGTATGCCGCTGCCGACATGCCGTTCTTTGCGTTGGGCACGTATCACGGTGTGGGAGCTATGTTCATGAATGACCAGATAGGTGTGTTCTCGCACAAGCGCTTTGCCCTACAGTATGCGCTGAAGCGTCCCCTGTTGGGCGGCGTGCTGAGCATAGGTGTGAACGTGGGTGCACTGAGTGAGAACATGGATGGCTCGAAGCTTGATATGGAGCGCTCTGACGACCCCGCCTTCTCTTCCGGCGACCAGACGGGAACGGGGATAGACCTGGGCGTGGGCTTGTATTTCGTGCATGCCGACTGGTATGCCGGTGTGTCAGTGCTGCATGCCAATGCGCCGCTTGTGGAGATAGGCGAGAAGAACGAGTTGCAGGTGGACCGGACATATTATTTGACGGGCGGATACAATATTCACCTTCGAAATCCGTTCTTTACAATACATCCCTCCGTGCTGGGACGGACCGACGGACTGAACTGGCGTGCGGATGTGGGCTGCAGGGTGAAGTACCAATACGAGAAGCGTATGTTCTATGCCGGTGTCTCGTACAGCCCCACAAACTCGGTGACGATGCTGGTGGGAGGAAACTTCCACGGTGTGAGTCTCGGCTATAGCTACGAAGTATATACCAACGGTATCAGCTTCGGCAACGGTTCACACGAGCTGTGCGTGGGATACCAGACGGAGCTGGACTTCGGGAAGAAGGGGCGGAACAGGCACCAGAGTGTGAGAATACTATAAGCTAAAGAGAAATCGTAAAGAAACCGATATTTATAAGGATATGGTAAAAGAACATAAAACAGTTAAAACTTGGCGCAGCCAATTATGCATCGTGCATTATGCATTGTGCATTTTAGCAGCTTGTCTGCTAACTGGCTGCTTCGGCAGTCGTTCGACGATGGCCAACGGCGGTGAGGTGACTGGTGTGAGTGGACGTCCGTTCTCGGAGCCTACGCCTTACGGCATGACGCTCATCAAGCGTGGGCACCTGAAGATGGGTATCGAGGAGCAGGACTCGCTATGGGGCCGCCACACACCCGTGCGCGACATCTCAGTAGAGGGTTTCTGGATGGACGAGACGGAGGTGACCAACTCGCAGTATCGTCAGTTCGTGCACTATGTGCGTGACTCCATCCTGCGTGAGCGTCTGGCCGATCCTGCCTATGGTGGCGACGAGACCTACAAGATTGAGGAAGACAAGTATGGCGAGCCCGTGAAGCCCCACCTGAACTGGAAAAAGTCACTTCCGCGCAAGCCGAACGAGGACGAGCAGCGTGCGTTCGAGAGTCTCTATACCTATAATCCCGTGACGGGCGAGAAGATGCTCGACTGGCGTCAGCTGAACTACCGCTACGAGGTGTACGACTATGTGGAGGCTGCTAAGCGTAAGTATCGCGCGAAGCCCGAGGAGCGCGTTCTGAATACCGACATTGTGCCCAATCCCAACGAGGAGGTATGGATTTCGAAGGACACCGCCTACATCGACGACGCGGGCAACATCGTACGTGAGACCATCAACCGCCAGTACACGGGTGAGTGGGACTTCCTGAATACGTACATCGTCAACGTCTATCCTGACACAACGTGCTGGGTTAACGATTTCCCCAATGCTGAGAACGAGACCTACATGCGTTACTACTTCACGAACGCTGCCTACAACGACTACCCCGTGGTAGGTGTGACGTGGGAGCAGGCCAACGCCTTCTGTGCCTGGCGCACGGAGTATCTGCTGAAAGGTCTGGGCCCGCAGGCCCGTTTCGTACAGCGTTACCGTCTGCCGACTGAGGCTGAGTGGGAGTATGCCGCACGTGGCAAGGACCAGAACGAGTTCCCGTGGGACAATGAAGACCTGGCATCAGGCGAAGGCTGCTTCTTTGCCAACTTCAAGCCTGCCAACGGTGACTATACGCAGGATGGTAATCTCATTACTAGCCGTACGGGTATCTATCAGGCTAACTCTAACGGACTGTACGACATGGCGGGCAACGTGGCAGAGTGGACGAGCACCGTTTATACCGAAGCCGGCGTAACAGCCATGAACGACATCAACCCGCAGCTGAAGTACAATGCCGCGAAGGAAGACCCGTACCGCCTGAAGAAGAAGAGCGTGCGTGGTGGCTCATGGAAAGACCCCGCCAGCTACATCCGTTCGGCTTGGCGTACCTACGAGTACCAGAATGTGCCGCGTTCGTATATCGGTTTCCGTTGCGTGCGCAGTCTGGCCAACACTACCAGTGAGAAGATTAAGGTGAAGAAATCAAAGAGGAAATAAGCGATGACACAATATAGTAAAATCAATTTCATCTACCGCTTGCAGAAGTGGATGGACAGTGTTCCGGGACAAACGTTCCTGAACTATGCCTACAGTTGGGGTGCTGCCGTGGTAATCTTAGGTACTTTGTTTAAACTGACCTACCTGCCCGGTGCCAACCTCATGCTCTATCTGGGTATGGGTACCGAGGTTGTCGTGTTCTTCCTGTCTGCCTTTGACCGTCCGTTCGACAAGACTGCCAACGGTATGGAGCTGCCTACGCATCTGGAAGAGGATGTTGCCGAGGGCACTGAGATTGCCGAGAGCGCAGAGCCTGCTGTCGCTGCTATTAGTGGCGGTGCGGTCAGTGGCGGTCAGACTATTATTATAGGTGGCGGTGGTGGCTATAGGAGCAATGGTGGCTCTGAGTATTCTGAACATTCCGAGTACTCTGAGTCTTCTGAGCGCGTGGCTGCCGCAGCGGTTGCTGCTCCTGCAGCTGCGGTTGCTAATGTGCCGCCGCTGACACCCGACATGACGGAGGCTACAAACGCCTATGTCGAGGAACTGCAGAAGCTGACTGAGGTGCTGGAGCGCGTATCGGAGCAGAGTCGCCGTCTGACTACCGACTCGGAGGAGATGGAGAACCTGAACCGCACGCTGACCGGTATCTGCAAGGTCTATGAGATGCAACTGAAGAGTGCCAGCTCGCAGATTGGCACCATCGACGAAATCAATGAGCAGACCCGTCACATGGCAGAGCAGATCAAGGAGCTCAACAATATCTATGCCCGCATGATTGATGCTATGTCGGTTAGAGCAGGTTTGAACGGATGAAAATTGTAAATTGTAATAATGGCAATCAAGAAGCGACCCCTGAACCCGCGCCAGAAGATGATCAATCTGATGTACGTCGTCCTCATGGCTATGCTTGCGTTGAACGTCTCGACGGAGGTGCTCAACGGCTTCTCACTCGTGGAGGAGAGCCTGCACCGCTCGACCGACAACTCGACGCTACAGAACAATGCCATCTATTCGGACTTCGAGGAGCAGATGAAGGCCAATCCGGCTAAGGTGAAGGAATGGTTTGAGAAGGCACAGCTGGTGAAGCGCATGAGCGACTCGCTTTATGTCTTGGCTGACAATCTGAAGCTGGCCATTGTGCAGGAGGCTGACGGTAGCGACGCTGACGTGCACAATATCCGCAACAAGGAAAACCTGCAGGCCGCCTCGCAGGTAATGCTCTCGCCGACTGCTGGACAGGGTGAGACGTTGAAGCGTGCCATCGATGCCTACCGCGAGCGTATACTGGCGATGATTGAGGATTCCGTACAGCGCAAGATTATTGCCAGCAACCTCTCAACGGAGTTTCCCAAGAACGCGCTGACTATGGGTAAGAACTGGCAGCAGTACATGTTTGAGAACATGCCCGTAGCTGCCGCTGTCACGCTGTTGACTAAGTTGCAGAGTGACGTGCGCTATGCTGAGGGTGAGGTGTTGCATACGCTGGTGAGCAATGTCGATTTGAAGGATGTGCGTGTGAATGCGCTCAACGCCTTCGTCATTCCCAGTTCGCAGACCATCGTACGCGGTGACAAGTTCTCAGCCCGCATCGTTATGGCAGCCGTTGATACCACACAGACACCCGCCATTTACGTGGGCGGACGTCAGTTGAACTTGAAGGACGGACTCTATGAGACCGTCTGCGGACGTACCGGTGACTTCACGTTGGCAGGTTATCTGGAAGTTATGAACAGCAATGGTGACCGCATACGTCGCGACTTCGAACAGAAATATACGGTGGTTGATCCGAGTGCTACAGTGTCGGCCGATCTCATGAACGTGCTCTATGCCGGCTACAACAACCCCATCAGTGTCAGTGTGCCTGGCGTGCCCCTCTCGAAAGTGCAGGCTACCATCTCTGGTGGAACGCTGACACCCGTCAGTGCCGGCCATTATATCGCCCGTCCGTCGGCAGTGGGTAAGGATGTGACCATCACCGTTACTTCCACCAATACCGGACGTGCACAGCAGATGGGACAGTTCACGTTCCATGTGCGCAAACTGCCCGACCCGACAGCTTACATCACTACGACTGATGCTGACGGCAATGGCGCACGCTTCCGTGGCGGTGGTCTGACAAAGGCACAGTTGATGGCTGCCGAGGGTATTGGGGCTGCCATCGATGACGGTATCCTCGATATTGCCTTCAAGGTGCAGTCGTTCGAGGCCGTGTTCTTCGACAATATGGGTAACGCTGTGCCGATGCTGAGCGACGGTTCGCACTTCTCTGCTCGTCAGAAGGACACGTTCCGCAAGCTATCGCGTAATAAGCGTTTCTACATCTCGCGTGTTACGGCAGTAGGTCCTGACGGCATACAGCGTACGCTGCCTGCATCGATGGAGGTTATTGTTAAGTAAAAGCTAAAGAGCAAATATGAGAACATAAATATATAAGATATGAGAAAAAGTCAAATATGTTGGAAAGAGGTAGCGGTAAAGGGTATCTTACTTTTTTACCTTTTTACCTTTTTACCTTTAGCAGGTACGGCACAGCCCGCCAACCGTAGGAGGAGGCCTGCCAATACGACGACAACAACGCCGCAGAATACGCAGGGGCAGCTGACGCAGCGTGCCCGTCTGATGTTCCCCACGGCTATTGACATGCCCGAGGACGTGGTGTGGCGTCGTGATATCTACCGTGAGATAGACCTCACGAAGGATGCCAATGGCGGACTCTACTATCCTGTGGAACCTGTGGGTCACGACATGAATCTGTTTACCTATGTTTTCAAACTTGTGCAGAACGGATATGTGCCCGCCTATGAATATCGGCTCGACGGTAATGAGGTGTTCAGCGACTCCGCCCGTGTGAAGTTCAAGACGCTGCTGTCCGACTATCACATCTTCTACGAGGAGAAGGATGGTAAGATACGCGTGGATAATAGCGACATCCCCTCGCAGGAGGTACGTCTGTACTACCTGAAAGAGAGTGCCTACTACGATCAGTCGAACTCAACGTTCCACCGCAAGGTGCTGGCTCTTTGTCCTGTTATGCTGCGCGAGGACGACTTCGGCGGAGAGGCTGCCAAGTACCCCCTGTTCTGGGTGAAGTACAGTGACCTGGAGCCCTTCCTCAGCCGGCAGACGGTGATGACGAGCAGTCTAAACAATGCCGCCACGATGTCGATGAGTGACTACTTCACGCTGAACATGTATAGCGGAAAGATATACAAGACCAACAACATGCTGGGTCGCACGCTGGCACAATATTGTCCGACGGACACTGCGATGGCCAAGGAGCAGGAGCGCATAGAGCAGGAGTTGGTGGCCTTCGAGCGCGGGCTGTTTGCCACGACGCTACGTAACGACACCGCTAGCGTAGATTCCACTGATGCCAATACTGATGACGTGAAGCCCGTGAAGGAGTCGAAGAAGAAAAAGAAGAAGACCCGTCGTCAGCGCGTGTCAACCAATTCGGGCAGCACCACGTCGGGTGGCAACACTGGTTCGTCGCCGAGGATTTCAGTGCGCAGACAGAGGCATTAAAGAGAGTTCTGGCGTTATGACAACGTCATAGCGCTATAACGCGAAAATGAAATAACAAAAAAGAAGGAAAAGATGATGAAAAAGATTTTTACCGTTTTGAGTGTTGCTGCATTGCTATTGGTTGCAACACCGTCGCAGGCCCAAACCAGTTTCGGTATCAAGGGCGGTTTCAATGTTACCAACATGTCACTGTCTTCTGATGTGTTGAACAGTTCCAATCGTGCGGGCTTCTTCATTGGCCCAACCGTTAAGTTTACCCTTCCCATCGTAGGACTGGGAGTTGACGTGGCTGCTCTTTATGACCAGCGTGAGGCAAAGCTGGAGGGCGTTACCATCGACCAGAAGAGTATCAACATTCCTATCAATGCCCGTTACACTTTCGGACTGGGCGATGCTGCAGGTCTCTACCTGGCTGCTGGTCCGCAGTTCGGCATTAACGTGGGTGACGAGAACTTCAAACTCCTCAACACTGAGAATTACCAGTTGAAGAAAACCAACTTCAGTATCAATCTGGGTGCCGGTGTAACCATGTTGAGTCATCTGGAAATAGGCTTTAACTACAACATTGCCCTTGGCAAGACGGGTGAATTCTCGTGGAACAATGTCAGGGACGAGTACGACACCAGAAACAATGCATGGCAGATTTCGGCAGCTTATTACTTCTAAGGAGCAAAGGAAGAAGTAAAGAGATATTTAGATAAAGCAAAAGGCGCAAAACGAATGTTTTGCGTTTTTTTTGCATAAATATTTGGAGAGTTTATAAATTTTGCTTACCTTTGTCCTCGTATTAAACAAACAAAATTATTAATTATTTAAAAGTAAATGATTATGAAAAAGACATTATTAGCAATTGTATTTGCAGCATTCGCTTTCACTGCCAATGCACAGAGTGAAGCAGGTTCAATGTTTATCAAGCCCATGGTTGGTGGTACACTTACAACACTGACAAAGATAGACGATGCAAAAATGACATTTGGTTTTGTGGGTGGTGCTGAATTTGGCTATCAGGTGTCAGATCAGTTTGCCGTAACAGCTGGTTTGTTGGCTTCAATGCAGGGCACTAAGTCAGATGACCAGGGTATAATCGATTTTGGTCCTTTTGGTACGTTAGGAGTAAAAGAACCTTCGATAAACATGACATACCTTAACGTACCTGTTTTGGCAAATTACTATATAGTTCCTGGTCTGGCTATCAAGGCTGGTGTTCAACCGGGATTCCTGATTTCTCAGAAGATAAAGGCTAAAACAACTGCTGGAGATGTTGAGAATACCGATAGCGAGGGGTTCAAGAAATTTGACCTCTCTATTCCCCTTGGCCTGTCTTACGAGTTCGATGACTTTGTAATTGATGCACGTTATAACCTCGGTTTGACCAAGGTCTTTGATAATGGTGACTGCAAGAACAGCGTCATCATGCTGACCGTTGGCTATAAGATTCCGCTCTAAAAAGAAAGATAATCCATAAAAAATAAAGCAAGTGTTTCGCTTGCTTTATTTTTTTTTGTACCTTTGTGGCTGCATGAGCTACGTTGACGTTATTCTGCCTGTGCCCCTTGAGGGGATGTTCACCTACACCGTGTCGGCCGCCTATGAGCCGAGGATGCAGGTGGGCATTCGCGTGCTCGTGCCTTTCGGTCGCTCGAAGAGCTACGTGGGTATTGTGGCCCGTCAGCATGACGAGCAGCCGCAGGGCTACGAGGTGAAGGAGGTGCTTGATGTTGTTGACGAGAGTCCTGTGCTGTTGCCCAGTCAGCTGAAGTTGTGGCAATGGATAGCTGACTACTACATGTCGCCCATCGGCATGGTGATGAAGGCAGCGCTGCCCAGCGGACTGAAAAAGGAAGAGGAAAAGAAGAGGAAACCTCGTTTGCCCCTTGGACTGGAACCACAGCCCGAGAACATCAAGACGTTGAATGCTGCCCAGCAAGATGCCTATAATCAGATACAATTCCAATTTCTGAAGAAGAATGTGGTCTTGCTGCATGGCGTAACGTCAAGCGGCAAGACCGAACTTTACATACACCTCATCCAGCAGGCGCTCGACCGTAAGGAACAGGTGCTCTATCTGTTGCCTGAGATTGCGTTGACGGTACAGACAATGGATCGCCTGCGACGGGTGTTCGGCAATCGCTTGGGTATCTACCACTCGAAGTATTCCGATGCGGAACGTGTGGAGATTTGGCAGAAGCAACTGTCGCAGAATCCTTATGACGTCATTCTTGGTGTGCGGTCGTCGGTATTCCTGCCATTCCAGCGTTTGGGACTCGTTATTGTCGATGAGGAGCACGAGACCAGCTACAAGCAACAGGACCCTATGCCCCGCTACCATGCACGGAATGTAGCTATCATGCTCGCTTCGCTTGCAAATGGTGAAGGGCGGATGTCTCGTCCTAAGGTATTGTTGGGTACCGCCACGCCATGTGCCGAGAGTTATTACAATGCGCAGGTGGGGAAGTACGGACTGGTGACACTGACAGAACGCTACCAAGGCATTGAGCTGCCTGAAGTGAAGGTGGTTGATGTGAAGGACCTGCAGCATCGTAAGCTGATGAGTGGTCCGTTCTCGCCATTGCTGCTGGCGCGGATGCGCGAGGCACTGGGGCGTGACGAGCAGGTTATCCTGTTCCAGAACCGCCGAGGCTTCGCTCCTATGGTGGAATGTCGGCAGTGTGGGTGGGTACCCCATTGTCAGCATTGTGACGTTTCGCTGACGCTGCACCGTAGTATGAACCAGTTGACATGTCATTATTGTGGAGCCGTATATCGAATTCCCACGGAATGTCCCAGCTGTGGCTCGAAGGAGTTGCGGTCGCGGGGCTACGGCACGGAGAAGATTGAAGACGCCGTGCGTGACATCTTCCCCGAAGCCCGTGTGGCACGCATGGACCTTGACACTACCCGTACGCGTAATGCCTACGAGCGCATCATCAACGATTTTTCGACGGGTAGGACGAATATCCTCATCGGTACGCAGATGGTGAGTAAGGGACTTGACTTCGATCGTGTCAGCGTGGTGGGTATCTTGAATGCTGATACTATGCTGAACTATCCTGACTTCAGGGCCTACGAGCATGCCTACATGATGATGGCACAGGTCAGTGGACGTGCCGGTCGTAAAGGCAAACGTGGACTGGTTATCCTGCAGACACGCCAAGCTAACCTACCACTCATTGGTCAGGTGGTGCGCAACGACTTCGAGACTTTCTTTCAGGAGTTGTTGAGTGAGCGCCGTGCCTTCCGCTATCCACCCTTCTACCGCCTTGTTGCTGTCTATCTGCGTCATAAGGACGATTCTCTTGTGAACACGGCAGCCATCGAACTCGGCTCACGTCTGCGCCAGTGGTTTGGTGACCGTGTGTTAGGTCCCGACAAACCTTCTGTCGCGATGGTTCGCCAGCAGCATATCCGTAAGGTAGTGCTGAAGTTAGAAAACGGCATTGACATGAAAAAAGTCCGTGAGTATCTGCTCATGGCTCAGAGTCAGATGCTCACGGACAAGCGTTATGCGTCGCTTATGGTCTATTACGACGTAGATCCCCTGTAATTTTTAGAAATCAACCTGTACACCCAGACCGAGCACGCGGTTGGTACGGGTGAATGAATCGCCAGAGATGACATCGCCCGTCTGCGGGTGCGCCTGTGTCACCTTGTCGTAGTCGTCGTAGTTTGTCTGGAAGTAAGCAGCAGTCAGCGTAATCTTATCGGTAGCCTTGTAGCTGACACCGAAGCCTGCACTGTAGCTGTTGACCACAAACGAAAGGTCGTTCATGTAGGCATCGGTCAGGCCGTAACGGGTGATCTGCGCACCGCAGGAAATGTTTACGCGGTCGGTCACGTCCCACTCAACACCACCCAGGTACTCGTTCGAGCCACTGTCGAGCAGCTTTTGCGAGTCGTTGTACCAGTGGGCGTTCTTATCGTAGTAGTGGTGATAGCCCAGGTTCAGACGCAGCTCGGGAATCACGCTCCACTGTGCACCGATGGCGAGCAGTGCGGGTGCGTCCTCATCTACGTCAGTATCGTTCTCGTATTTGTTGATGTTGCTGATGCCGGGGAAGTTGGCATAGTCACCCTCAATCTTCAGGGCCTTTTCCAGTGTGGAGTGGTTCTTCATTTTCATCTGAGTGTTGAACTCATATTTGGCAGCAAAGTTGAAGTTGGCAATCTTGAAGTCGATGCCAATCACCGGAGCTACGCCAAACCCCTCCTGATTGCTCATCAAGTTTACACCCTGTCCGTACTTTTGCAGCATCTCCAGGGGCACGAGCGCTTCCTCGGCACGAGCCTGTGCGGCAGCCAGTTCCTCAGGAGTCATGGCTCCCATTTGTGTGGCTAGCTCAGCTTGACCAATCTGCTTATTGATGTCAGCAATGGCTCCGTTGATGAAGCGGTCGAAGTTGACGTAGTATGACTCACCAGCCTGCTGATTCTTCAGCTTTACCTGAATATTGCTCAAGCGGGCACGATAGGAGGCGTTACCGTAGAGGGCACGCAGACCGCCATATACCGCCCAATGCTCGTCAATCTTATAGGCAGCACCGAGCTGGAAACCGAAGAAATACTGACGGCCGCGCATATAGGCATCGACGTCGTAACCCTCGACGGGTAGTCCGCGCTGCTGGAGCAGGTAGGCAATGCTGCCGACAGCGTTCTCGAATGAGCCGAGGCCGTTTTCAAACTCGCAGACACCGCCTCCGCCGGGAATTGAGAAGTTGAACTGGAAGCTCCAGTTTCCTTTATTATATGCAGCCTGTACCGAAGGGATGAACGGTGCGTCGGCAATGCCCTCAAACACCTTTGTCGTCAGTCCGTTGTTCTTTTTGCCAAGTGCAAAGAGCGGATTGGTAGAGGTGATGGTACGCGTCTGGTGGGCATATTGCCAGTTGAAGGCCAGATGAAAACCCTCGGGCATGAATACCACACCTGCGGGATTCGAATACACACCGTCAAGACCGATAGCTGCATCGCGTGCTGGGTTCTTCAGGAATAAAACACTTTGATTGGTGTTGGTGAGGATGCCGCCTGCAAAGGCGCTCACCGCTGTCATCATGAAAACAACAATAGATAAAAAACTCTTTTTCATCGTTATTTTAATTAATTTTTACTTAAAACGGCTGCAAAGGTATAGCTATTGCACAAAATGAACGAATGTGTGCGTATAATATTAACACTTATTAAGAAAAAACTTGCGCATTTCTGCACAAAACGTGCAAAGTGCGCAAGTTTTGCTGTAATCGTTTACGTCGTAAAAATGCTTTTCATTACCTTTTATATATATAAATAATGCTTACTTTTGCAGCCAGATATTTAAATACTAATCAAATCAAAACAAACAATGAAAAGACATTTACTCGTATTGACGTGCCTGTTGATGAGCCTTTGTGCGATGGCAGACGACGTGCAGACGGTAACCATCGGTGGGGCAATTGTCGATAAGACCGTGAAGCAAATTACGTTCGACGGTGACAATGTCATCCTGCATTTTACTGACAACAGTACGGAGACGCAGGATATTGCTGTGGAGGTGAAGATAGCCTTCAACCTTTCTACCGCTATTGAGCACTTGGGCGTGGAAACTGTGAAGGATGCAAAGGTCTATAACCTTCGTGGCCAGTATATGGGTGACAATCTGCAGAGTCTCCCTGCTGGAGTATATATCCAAAGCGGCAAGAAAGTCACTGTAAAGTGAAAAGGAGGACGGAACAATGAAAATAAACATATATCTTTTCGCCCTTGTGACTATGATGCTCGGCATGAGCACTGGCGTCAAGGCTCAAAGTTCGGTAAAGAATCAGGCCGTGCTGACGCTGAGCGACGGCAGCAAGCGTTATTACGATACGGAAAGCTTGAGTAGCATTGACGTTGACGGTACGAACGTGAAGATTGTTCAGGGAACCAGTAGTTATACCTTTGCCAAGATGGTGACGGATATCAGCTTCACCAAGGGCACGCCCGTTGATGAGGGTGCTGAAGGAAACTATAACAATACTCAGGGTAAGGTGCATATCAATGAGTCCAAGGGGTGGTTGGAGTCTGCCTACGTGAAGTTCGCCCTCTTCAGTGGTGCCACATCCTATAATGTATATGTAAAGGGTTGTCATTATGCTGACTACACCAAGATCGACCGTGAACTCGTGCGTAACTACGGCTCGTACGGCCGTGCTGACGTAGTTGGTCTGAAGGCTGGCGAGTACTGTTTAAAGATTGTGCCTGTCAATCCTGACGGGATGGAAATGGCTGACGCTGCCAACGAGGTGACGGCATTGACTGTGAAAAATTATGACCGTGGAGGTTTTGCACACATGAATTGGACGAAAGGTGTTGGCGCCTATAAAGATGACGGCACACTAAAAGACGGAGCTGTTGTCCTCTATGTCACGAAGAACAACTTTAATACCATCACGCTTGATATGGTGACAGACAAAAAGGGAAAGACAGAAACATGTACAGGCCTCGGAAATATCTTGATTGCCAAGCAGAAAGGATATGACACGAAGCCGTTGGCTGTCCGTATTTTAGGCATGATAACATCTTCAGACGCAGATGCTGCCCAACGCCGGACCGACCAGGATGGCTTGTTGCTGAAAGCCAACAATACCACAATAGACTTAGCTGTAACCATTGAGGGTATAGGTGATGATGTCGTGTTCAAAGGCTTTGGTATCGGAGTTGTGAGTGGATGTGATGTGGAAATCCGTAATATGGCAGTATTCTACCAGGGTAGCAGCGATGATAATATGGAAATAAAGGGTACACAGCATGTTTGGGTTCATCACTGTGATTATTTCTATGGTGCAAAAGGTGGAGGTGACCATGACAAGGGTGACGGCTCACTGGACTGCAAGGATAACTGCTCGTTTGCCACGTTCTCGTATAATCACTTCTGGGATTCCGGCAAGTCAATACTTTGTGGCATGAAGAAAGAAACGACAGACAACCTGATTTCTTATCACCACAATTGGTTCGACCACTCTGATTCCCGTCATCCCCGTGTACGCACATCGACCGTCCATATCTATAATAACTATTTTGACGGGAATGGTAAGTACGGCGTAGGTGCCACGATGGGTTCAAGTATCTTTGTCGAAAACAACTATTTTCGTGGAACGTTCCGTCCGATGATGTCATCTAAGCAAGGAACGGATGCTACGGGTGATGGTACTTTCAGCGGAGAGAACGGCGGTATCATCAAATCGTTTGGAAACGTCTTTGTAGAGAAACCTAAGAGCTTCAGCTTCATTACCTATCAGGTTAATTCAACCAGTTTTGATGCTTACGAAGCAACTGCTCGTGACGAGGTTGTGCCTGAAACCGTTGTTACCTTGGCAGGAAATACGACTTACAACAATTTCGATACGGACCCGCAGCGGATGCATAGTGGTGTCGTTGATGCTACTGGCGATGTGCCTGATATTGTGACGGGCTACTACGGTGCAGGGCGTCTGAATCATGGTGACATCCAGTACGTCTTCAACAATGCTACTGATGACGCTGATTATGGTCGTAATGCCGGACTTGACGCTGTGTTGGCTGCATATTCCTCATCTCTCGTAGGTTTCTTCGGAGACGAGAATTCACAGAGCCAATAATATCTTTACTAAAAACTTGCATATTTCAAGGAATTGTTGTAACTTTGCAGAAAAGTAAGCGAAAAGCTTGTGTTTGAAAGGTAGTATAGGGTATAGGGGTTCCGCGTCCGCGTCCTATATGGGACACGGGCGTGTCTCATATAAGACACGTACGCCCTTTACCCGAAAAGAACGGCAGTTCGTCCCTACGACAGCCGTTCTTTATCCCTGTAACTGGCGCTCTTCGTCCCTTCAACTCGGCGTCTTTCCATCACAAAAACGCCACTTCTGCTAAAAGAAGTGGCGTTTTATACATTGAAGGGTCGCTTTTTTACTTGATGATGACCTTCCGACCGTTATTGATATATACTCCAGGCTGGGTGGGAACACCATTGAGGCGATGGCCGTCCAGCGTGTAGTAATGGTCGAGGGTGGAGTGTGGAAGGTTGAGGACGGGGCTGATGCCTGTCGCACTGTTGTCATCGTAGTCGAAGGTGACGATGCCGTCAGCAGCTTCCTGAATATTGTAGAGCGCGTGGCCAACAGGGTTTACCTCAGGATTGTTTGCGTCTTCGCCGGAGTAGAAGCAGAAGTTGGGAAGCTCCTGATCATCGGTGAGGGTGGTGACGTCCTTTGTTCCCGGGAAGGGTGTTGCAGCGTTCGAGGCTTTAAACTCTTCTTGCGTGTAGGGGCCTTCACTATTGGCCTGGTAGCTTGAGATGAGCAGGCCTCCTGACGGTATGGCAGCTACGCGGGGGTGTCCGATGATGTTGTTGGGCGCATCGTTCATGTTGACGGTTGAGTAGGGATAGTCAATGTGGTAAGCCAACAGCCCATGACCGTAGGAACTTTTGTTGATGCCTCTCTTCTGGATGTTCTCCAGTACGATGTACTCGTTCTCCTTGTCTGGGTTCTGAATCTTGTAGGCCGTACCGCCTTCGATGATGGGTGTGAGGCTGATACCGGTCCGTGCTTCATCAAGCGGGACAATGGTGAGCCAGCCCATTGCCTCCTGTTCCCATGCGGTATAGGCCGCTGGTTCCCAGCTGTTGCCGCCGTAGCAGCCCACGTCCATCACGTCGAACCGCTGCATGGACTGGTTGCTCGTTTGCTGTGCGGCAGATGTGGTGGAGTAGATGTCAGGTAGTCCCATGCCGTGCGAGAACTCATGGATAAGCACGCCCGTTCCGTTGATTTGTGGAATGCCTCCAAAGCTCTTCTCTGTAGTTGCTTCGTTGAATGCCAGTTCGCTGTGGCAGCCGCTGATGGCCACCTTGACGTTGCTGGTGATTTCGACGTTGATGGTGCCGCATCGTGCCCACATGGTTTCCTTAGGACCACCCATGTTCTCACCATAGCCTGCATGGACTATATAGACCATATCCACACTGCCGTCACCGTCGTTGTCGTAGGGGGTGAAGTCGAAGTCCGGCTGGTTGGCTATTAGCTGCTGGCAAGCGTCCTTGCATAGTTTGGTCAGGTTATTGTCATTGCCATAGACGGCCATGTCCTCGGGCAATGTGACGGGGCCTACAATGTCGAACTGCGGTATATAGTCCTTGCGGCTGACAGTGGTAAAGTACTCGGCTACGCTGCAGTTGACACGATTCTCTCCATGACCCAAGTTCTGCATGGGACTGGTGCCGTTCAGGCATTGGTCGAAAGATGCTATGGGGTCTTCCAGCGTAAAAGAGAAATCGGCATAGGCTGCCAGGATAACCAGCACGCGGGGTGTACCCGTGTGTGGAAAATATTTCGTATTGGTGACCTGAGGAGCACGACGGGCCAAGGTGATGTGCTTGTCACCCTGCCTCACAAACTGGACACGGCGAGGAGTCTGACGCTCAATGGCGGTCAGCTCATCGGCTGTGCGCTGCAAGGCGTCGTGTGCCAGCAGCGCGGTGGCTGTCAGCGTTCCATCGTCGTTGACCTCAGCCACGTAGTAGGCGTTGCCCTTGCTGACGAGCAGCACGTCGTCAGTGGCTGTGCTGATCCAGTTGAAGTGCTCGTCACCATGTAGCTGGATGGTAAGCATGGTGCCGTCAGGCTGTTTGACCTGGAAGGGGAACGGCCAGGCGGGGGCAGCTAATGCTGTTAAAGGTAAAAAGGTAAAAAGGTAAAAAAATAAAATAACGCTTTGCTTGATCATCTTATTCTTCTTTTTTAAGTTCTGGATAACTGATGCGGGTATGATAGATTGTCTTGAGTTTCTCGATGAGCACGGTCTTGGCATACTGGATGTCACGGAACGTGATGGGGCAGTCGCGGAAGTGCCCATCGGCTACCTGCGAGTCGAGTATGCGGTTCACGAGGTCACGTATGCTCTGCTCGGTGTAGTCGGGCAGCGAGCGCGAGGCCGCCTCCACGGCGTCTGCCATCATGAGGATGGCCTGTTCACGGGTAAAGGGGTTGGGGCCGGGATAGGTGAACAGCAGTTCGTCAATGTCCTCGTCGGGATGCTCGTTCTTGTACTTCACATAGAAATATTTAGCCTTTCCCTGTCCGTGGTGAGTGGCAATGAAGTCCTTGATGACGTCGGGGAGGTTGTACTTGTCGGCCAACTTCAATCCGTCAGTGACGTGGCTGATGATGACCTGTGCGCTGTCGATGTACGACAGGTTCTCGTGGGGATTCACGCCCGACTGGTTCTCGGTGAAGTAGATGGGGTTCTGCGTCTTGCCGATGTCGTGGTAGAGCGCTCCCGTACGTACCAGCTGAGCCTTGGCACCAATCTTGTTGGCAATTTCGGCTGCCAGGTTACCCACCTGCGTGGAGTGCTGGAAGGTGCCTGGTGCCACCTCGCTCATACGACGCAGCAGGTCTTTGTTCATGTCCGACAGCTCAATGAGTGTGATGTTCGACGTGAAGCCGAACAGCTTCTCGATGAGGTAGAGCAGGGGGTATGAGCAGAAGAGCAGGGCACCGTTTACCATGAGGTAGTTATACTCGCTGTAGTCGATAATGGTCAGGTCGCTGCCGAACTTCAGGTCGAGTGCGAGGTTAGTTGCCGTGCTGGCCAATGTGACGAGGATGGCCGTCTTGAAGAGTTGTGAACGGCTGCTCAGTTCGCGCAGGGAGAAGATGGCCACCAAGCCTGCCACGCTCTCAATGATGATGAAGTCGAGCGGGTGTTGTAGGGCACTGGCTACAATGAAGATGGTCGTGGCGTGCGTCATGAAGGCCGTACGCGAGTCCATAAATACGCGGACGAAGATGGGCACCATGGCGAAAGGCAGCAGATATATGTGCAGGACGCTGTGGTTCACCATCTGCAACGCTGCGACAGAGAAGAGCACGATCATGGAATAGACCATGGTGATGGAACGCCAGCGTTCGAAGTAGTCTTTGCGGAACAGACTGAGGTACGTGGTGAAGCTGCCTATGAGCAGTAGCACCAGCAGCGCTTCGCCCAGTAGCTTCTTGTTGAACGGTGACTTGTCGGTCTTGCGACGTTCGCTCTCCTTGATATACGACTCAATGATGCGGTAGGTCTTCTCATCGACAATCTGTCCGCGATCTACAATCTTCTGTCCGCGCTGCGCCACACCGCTGGCCAGCGGGATGCTCTCCTGCAGGTCGCGCAGGATGGCTTCGCTACGTTCTTTCTCGTAGATAAGGTTGGGCGTGATGTAATCGTTCAGGTTGCAACGTTGCAGCAACACCCGATGGGGGCTGAGCACGGGGTCTTGGAATAGCTCCTCATAGGCCAACTTGGGTGAGTAGATGGTGGTGATGCGCTCGCTGGAGGCCTGTTTGCCGTTGACGATGCGTATCATGCGTGTGGTGTCCTTGATGAGTTCGCTATACTGCTGGGCGTTCATGATACCCTGGTTATAGAACTGATGCAGGCGGTTGGCGATAATGCTGATGAAGTCTGGCGTCAGTCCGGGAATGCCCTCGGCAAAGTCCTGGGTGAACTTGCTGACCATCTTGCCCTCCATCTCACTGTCGAAACCGTAGTAAGGCTCATACTCGCGCATGATGCTGTCGCGCTCGGCCTTGATGACGGCGTCAGGCTTGTAGATGGGAAAATCAAAGGGTGCCGTGAAGTCGGCATGTCGCCAGGGCTTTCCCATTTCGGCCTTTAACGTTATCTGGCTGTCGCGTGGCATGGCCCAGACGATGAGTACCACACTGATGATGACGAGTGCGATGCGTACCAGTAAATCGTGCCATGTAATGTCTTCACTGAACTTGATTTTGCTCATTTTCTTACCTTATTTTATGTAATATGCGCTATCAGTGTGCGAAAATACAAAAAAAAACGCCAATTATCAAAAAAAAAGAGTAATTTTGCACAAAAATATATCGAAATACCTTTTTTGAACATGTCAGAAAGAAGAGTTAGAGTGCGTTTTGCACCCAGTCCGACCGGCGCATTGCACATTGGTGGCGTGCGTACAGCATTATACAATTATCTGTTTGCCCGTCAGCATGGCGGCGACTTAGTATTCCGTATTGAGGACACCGACAGCAACCGTTTTGTGCCGGGTGCCGAGGAGTATATCATCGAGTCGTTCAAGTGGCTTGGCATCAAGTTTGACGAGGGCGTGAGCTTCGGCGGCGACAAGGGTCCGTACCGTCAGAGCGAGCGTCGTGACATCTATAAGCAATATGTGAAGCAGTTGCTTGATACTGACAAGGCGTACATTGCTTTCGACACCCCCGAGGAGCTGGAGACCAAGCGCAACGAGATACAGAATTTCCAGTACGACGCCAAGACGCGTGGCATGATGCGCAATTCGCTCACCCTGCCGAAGGAAGAGGTGGAACAACTGATTGCCGATGGTAAGCAGTATGTGGTACGCTTCAAGATAGAGCCCGGTCAGACGGTACTGGTGAACGACCTGATTCGTGGCGAAGTGCGTGTGCAGAGCGACATCCTCGACGACAAGGTGCTCTATAAGAGTGCTGACGAGCTGCCAACGTACCACTTGGCCAATATCGTTGATGACCACCTGATGGAGATTTCTCACGTTATCCGTGGTGAGGAGTGGCTACCTAGTGCTCCGCTGCACGTGTTGCTGTATCAGGCTTTTGGCTGGGAGGATACCATGCCGCAGTTTGCCCATCTGCCGTTGCTGCTGAAGCCCGATGGCAAGGGAAAGCTGTCGAAGCGTGACGGCGACCGTCTGGGTTTCCCTGTGTTTCCCTTGGAGTGGCATGACCCCAAGACTGGAGATGTCAGCCGCGGTTATCGTGAGGACGGCTATTTCCCCGAGGCCGTCATCAACTTCCTCGCGCTTCTGGGATGGAACCCTGGAACAGAGCAGGAGCTGTTTACGCTCGACGAGCTGGTGCCGCTGTTCGACATCACGAAGTGTTCGAAGGCCGGTGCGAAGTTTGCCTATGAGAAAGGCATCTGGTTCAACCATGAGTATATCCTGAAGAAGTCGGCTGAGGAGATTGCCGACCTCTTCGAACATATCTGCCGTGAACATGGTGTTCAGGACTCCAAGGAGCGTATCACGCAGGTAGTCAGTATGATGAAAGACCGAGTTTCGTTCGTCAAGGAGCTGTGGCCGTTGTGCTCGTTCTTCTTTGAGGCTCCGACATCGTACGACGAGAAGACTGTGAAGAAACGTTGGAAAGAAGATTCTGTCCAGCAGTTGACGGAACTCATTGGCGTGCTGGAGGGTATTGATGACTTCTCGTTGGAGAATCAGGAGCAGATTGTGCATGCATGGATTGAGCAGAAGGGGTATAAGCTGGGTAATATCATGAATGCCTGGCGCTTGACGCTGGTCGGCGAGGGAAAGGGCCCCGGCATGTTCGACATCTCTGCCTTCCTCGGTAAGGAGGAGACCATCAAGCGAATGAAGAGAGCCATAGAGGTGCTCCCCTCATGAAAACGTAATAACGTAATACCGAATAAAATTGTATAATCTAGTTATATATATTTACCTGCTTGGCGTAGCCATTGCGAGCCTTTTCAATGAGAAGGTGCGTAAAATGTGGCGTGGCGAGAGGGATGCCTTCCGCGTGCTACGTGAGAAGGTTGACCCGGAGGCACAGTACGTGTGGTTCCATGCTGCCTCGCTGGGTGAGTTCGAGCAGGGCCGTCCGCTGATGGAGCAGTTGCGCCGTGAGCATCCGGAGTACAAAATCCTGCTTACGTTCTTCTCGCCCTCGGGCTATGAAGTGCGCAAGAATTACGAGGGTGCTGACATCATCTGTTACCTGCCACTCGACACCATTACTAATGCTCGTCGTTTTCTTCGCATCATCCGTCCTGTGAAGGCTTACTTCATCAAGTACGAGTTCTGGTATAACTACCTGCACATACTGAAGCATCGTCAAGTGCCTGTGTATAGTGTCAGCAGCATCTTCCGTCCAGACCAGGTGTTCTTCAAGTGGTACGGAAAGCAGTACAGCCGCGTGCTCAAGTGCTTTACCCATTTCTTTGTACAAAACGAGGTGAGCAAGGAGCTGCTGGCGAAGCTCGGCATTACCTGTGTTACCGTCACCGGCGACACCCGTTTTGACCGTGTGCTCCAGATTAAGGAGGCAGCCAAGCAGTTGCCTATAGTTGAGGCTTTTGTGAAGGATGCCCCATTGGTGTTTGTGGCAGGCTCGTCGTGGCCCCCCGATGAAGAGATATTCATCAAGTATTTTAACGAACACAAGAACTGGAAACTGATTATTGCCCCCCATGTTATTGGCGAGGACCATCTCAAGCAGATAGAGAAGCTGCTTGAAGGCCGTAAGGTGGTGAGATATTCAGAGTATTCCGAAAACTCCGAGTACTCCGAAAAGTTAAAGAACGCAGAAGTGTTGATCATTAACTGCTTCGGTCTGCTTTCCAGCATCTATCGCTATGCTAATGTGACGTATGTGGGTGGCGGCTTTGGCGTGAGCATCCATAACACGCTGGAGGCTGCCGTATGGGGCGTGCCCGTATTCTTCGGTCCCAATAACCAGAAGTTCCAGGAGGCACAGGCATTGAAGGCCTGCGATGGCGGTATTGAGATTAATGGTTACGACGACTTTGTCCGTCAGATGAATGAACTGGTGGCTCATCCTGAGGAACTGGCAAAGCGCGGCAAGGCTGCCGGTGACTATGTGATGAGTCGTGCCGGAGCTACAAAGGTTATCTTATGCAATACGTTTGGATGTTGATATTCTGGGTGTTGCCTTTGGCAGCCCTTTTCTATCTGGCGTGGCATCTGTGGTGCCTGCTACCCCTGCCGTCGGTCTGGAAGTGGGTCGTCATCGTTTTTGGTGTAGGTGCGTTCAGCCTGCTGTTCCTCAATTTCGCCCGTAAGTTCGACAACCTGCCGTTATGGCTGGCCTCTCTGGGCTACGACATCGGCACGTCAACGCTTGTCATCATGCTCTATATGTTTATGATGTTCCTGTTGCTCGACCTCGGACGGCTCGTGCGGCTGGTGCCTAAGGAGTGGCTCTACAGCAACTGGACCACCACAGGCATTCTAGCGGCACTCTTGGTGGGCATCTTTGTCTATGGTAACCTGCACTATCATCATAAGCACCGTCAGGAGTTGACGCTAACCACCGACAAACCTTTGCGGAAAGAGCTGAAGCTGGTGATGGTCAGCGATTTGCACATCGGCTACCACAACCGCCGCATCGACTTGGCGCGTTGGGTGGATATGCTTAATGACGAACATGCCGACATGATTCTCATTGCCGGCGACATTATCGACGGCTCCATGCGACCGCTCAAGGAAGAACGTATGTACGAGGAGTTTCACCGTCTGAACGCTCCGGTCTATGCTTGCATCGGTAACCATGAGTTCTATGCAGGCATTAATGATGCTATGCAGTTCTACACGGACGCTGGCATCCATCTGCTACGTGACTCTGCCGTTCTTGTTGATGGCATCCGCATCATTGGACGCGATGACCGTTCGCAGGTGGGACGGAAGAACATCAAAGAGCTTATGGCCTCCCCCAGTGGGGGAAGGGTGGAGGGGGCCTTCACCATCGTCCTCGACCACCAGCCTTACCACTTGGACTGTACGGCGGAGGCAGGTGTTGATTTCCAGTTCAGCGGACATACGCACCACGGACAGATTTTGCCTGTGTCATGGATAACCGAAGCCATCTATGAGTGCTCCTACGGTGAGTGTAAAAGGGGCAATACCCACTTCTACATCACCTCCGGCCTTGGTATCTGGGGTGGCAAGTTCCGCATTGGTACCTGTTCGGAGTATGTGGTGGCAACGGTGAAGAATTAAACCTTTCGTGTTCGGAACCGTCAAATAGTAAATTGTTAGATTGAAGAATAAAGTAATGAAGAAACTGATGTTTTTAGGTCTCGCCCTCGTGTTGATGAGCATGACGAAAGGCGACGTGATGACTAAGGAGAACGGCGTGTATATTGTGAATACCACGACGCTTGCGAAAGATGTGCGTGGCTATCGCGGCACCACTCCGCTGAAGATTTACATTAAGAAGAACAAGATTGAGAAGGTTGAGGCACTCAAGAACCGTGAGACGCCCGACTATTTCGACGAGGTGGCAAGCACCATGTTCCCCAAGTATAAGGGTATGACGGTGAAGAAAGCCCTTGCGTCACCCGTTGATGGCGTTACTGGCGCCACCCTCTCCTCGAATGCTGTCCGCGAGAACATGAAACGCGGCTTGGAGTATTACGAAAAGAACAAGTAAAAAAGAGGATGTGTCAACCTGACACATCCTCTTTCTTTATTTTTCCTGCAACATCAATGGTATTTGTGAGCTCAGATACGGGTAGTTGCTGTCATCCAGATAGACGCCGTACTGTACCAGCTGCAGTTTCATCTTATTGTCTTCCTGTTTGCCCCAGCTATAGTCGTTAAAATAGAATCCGAAGGTCACAGAGTGCGTGGCATCGGCATAGAAGATGTTAGCTTTAACAGGCTGTGGGTAGAGCTCGAAGCTAATGGGAGATATGAGGTAGGGCAGGTAAAATACCTTGATTTCCACATTACCGGCAGTTTCAATGGCTGCTTTCAGATTCTCGTTTTCTACCATGCTTCCTAACACGCGTGCCGGCACGTCGTGGATGGTAATGATAGAGTCGTTAACCACCGTCCACGATATATCGATGGAGTCGCTCTTTACCAAATTGGTTTCTTCATCTTTCTTCTCGAAGTACATCTTTCCGCTGTGTCCACCGGCCATGTGCAGATAGCACTCATGAATCTGCTGCTTGCTCATGCCCTGCTGTGAGTTGTCGTCGTCACCGTTCAGGCACGATGTCAGCACGACGCATACCAATGCTGCGCTAAATGCTAAATGATAAATGCTATATGATAAACGCTTCATTTTTTTCGATTTTGTTATTTCACTATTTCACTATTCTCACTTTGAAGGTACTCTTTCGCGTACGCCACGTAATGCTTGGCATTGTCGGTCAGTCCTGGACGGGTAGGCTTGATATACTTGGCAGGCACGCCGCCCCAAATCTCGTGGGCCCCCACTTTCGTATTCTGTAGCACCAGAGCACCGGCAGCCACCACGGCACCCTCGCCAATCTCACAACCGTCGAGCAGCGTGGAACCCATGCCGATGAGTGCACCGTCGTGAATGGTGCAGGCATGCACAGTCACGTTGTGGCCGATGGTAACGTCGCTGCCGATGTGGGTGGGACCTGTGTCGTGGGTCACGTGAACGCAGCTGCCGTCCTGTACGTTCGTACGGTCACCGATGGTGATAGGTGCCACGTCGCCGCGCACTACGGCATTGAACCATACTGAGCACTCGTCGCCCATGGTTACGTCACCAACTATCGTGGCGTTCTCGCTGAAATAACAGTCTCGCCCCCATTTGGGAACGAGACCGCGATATGATTTAATCAAAGCCATAATCAATCCGTGAAATCCGTTTCCGAGAAGATTACAGGTTCGGATTGATCTTGTTCCACTCGCTGATGGGAGGAACAATGTTCAGCGTAACGAGCTCGTCGCGCATCTTGCAGAGGTGTTCGTAGCTGGCATCCAGCTTGGCGTTCTCCTCGGGAGTTCCCTCGGGAACCTCGTAGGTAGCACCCTCGGGGCTGAGCTTCGTCTTCATGGCCATCATGATGTGGTCGTACTTGTCGGTCTTCACGTACGTGCCAACGGGGAAACGGAAAGCCTCGCCACCCATAGCGGCGCGAATCATCTCGACAGAGAGGTATGATGGGCTTTGGAACGAGCTACGGCCGCGCAGCTTGATGATGGCAGCCCCCCCCTGTGTTACGTCCTTCTTCATCTGCTCCCACTCTTCGGTGGGGAACTCTGCAGTACCGATGATATCGGTCAGCTTACGTCCCTTGATGGTCACGTGACTGCCGAATACAGCCATCTGCTCACCGTGTCCGCCATAGGTAGCGCAACCGCTAATCTCATTCTGCATCACACCGAACTTCTTGGCTAGTGCCGACTGCAGGCGGGTGGTGTCAAGACCTGCCAGAGTTGTTACCTGTCCGGGTTTCAAACCAGAGTATAGCAGTGTTACCAGACCGGTGAGGTCAGCGGGGTTGAAGATGATGACCACGTGGTTTACGTCGGGGCAGAAGGTCTTGATGTTCTTACCAAGCTCCTCGGCAATCTTACAGTTGCCGGCCAGCAGGTCCTCGCGGGTCATGCCCTCCTTACGGGGAGCACCACCAGAAGAAATGATGTACTTAGCGTTGGTGAAAGCTTCCTTGGCGTCGGTCGTGGCGGTGATGTTCACGTTGTCGAAACCACTCTGGCGCATCTCCTCAGCCACACCTTCGGGTGAGAAAACGTCGTAGAGACAAATGTTGCTTGTCAGGCCCATCATCAGGGCGCTCTGAGCCATGTTTGAGCCAATCATGCCGGCTGCGCCGACGATGGTCAGTTTGTCGTTAGTTAAAAATGCCATAGAAATTTACGTTTTTACGATTTACTATTTATTATTTGTGCCTGCAAAGGTACAATTTTTAGTGAAGAGTGAAGAGTGAAGAGTGAAGAATTTGCTGCCGCTTATAACTTTTTAACCTTTTCACTTTTCCCCTTTTTCCTCTTTTCATTACCTTTGCAACTAGTAAACAGTAAATCAAGATTGGATACATCGTGGTAGAGATTATTGAAGAACAACTTTTCAGACTGCGTGAGGAAATGCAGCGTGAACACTTGAGTGCGGTCATCATTCCGACGACTGACGCTCATCTTCGTGAACGCACGACTGCTACGGCCGTCGTGACGATGAAGGAGCATCAGCTGATGGAGGATGGTGGTGCGTCAGCCATTACCGAGTGGCTAAGCTCTCCTCGGAGAGATATGGATGGTACTGAGATCGCCATCGACGGTAACAGCTGTTCTATTCGTACGGTAAGGCAGCTCATGGCGGAGTTGCGCCAGCATGGAGGCATGACGTTGCGCACCAATTTCGACCCTCTGCGCTTCGTTAATATAGAACGTCGACCTCTGCCGCAGACAGCCAATCCCATAGCATTGACGGGTGAGAGCATATTGTCGAAGCTTACTCGCATCCGTCAGGCTTTGCGCGAACAGCATGCCGACGGCATGCTCATGGCCCGGCTCTCCGATATTGCCTGGACGCTCAACCTGCAGGATGCGTCAGTGTTCACTGGCTACCTGCTCATTTCCTCGCGAAGTGCTACATTATATATAAATAAATGCCCACTCCAAATCTCCCTGCAAGGAGGCTCGGATTTCCGGATTGATGACTATGCTCATGTGAAGAACGGACTGAAAGACTACTTTGAGTACAACATCTTGATGGACCCTGACGAGGTGAACTTCGCGCTTTACGACTTCATGAAGAGAGAAGGCGTAAGGAGGGAAGGGGTAAAGAGCCCAGTCAAAATCGTTGAGGCTCCGTCGCCGATGTGCCGTCTCCTCGCCTCCGCCCCCACCGTTCCTCGTTACTGAGGACCTGCGGTCTTGGGGGCTGGGATTAGCGTTTAAAAGCGAGAAAACTTGGAATTTATTTGGTTTTCTTCTCTCTTTTTCGTATCTTTGCAGCATATATAAAACCAACAATGAGAAGAATCTGTCAAATAGGACTGCTACTATCAGTCATGATGCTATTACAGCAGACGGTATGGGCAGACAATGTCGTGGTGTTCCAGGAGACATTCGCCCAAACCAACGGCTCGGGAGGTTGTGACGGCCAGTTTAGTGGTAACATCGCTCAAGGAAACCTCAATTATGATGTAGAGGGATGGAATGCAAGCAAATGTCAAGGTGCCAAAGAATGCTTAAAGTTTGGTACAGCTGGTGAAGACGGTGCTGTCACTACTCCGACTGTTTCGTTTACTGGCACACAGCTGGCTGTGCTGACGTTTAGTGCAGCAGGGTGGGGCGATGCCAATGAGAATAAACTGACGGTCAGCGTGTCTGGCGGCACGATTTCCGGCGATAAAGACATCACGCTGCAGAATGCCGAATGGAACGAGTACAAATGCGTCATTTCGGGTGCGTCCAGTTTTACCATTACCTTTACGGGTAAGCGAGGTTTCCTGGACGACGTGGTTGTGACACATATCACTACCGTTGAGGCTCCCACGCTGACGGACGAGTGCACGTTTTGGCCGAACACCACCGAGACGGCTTCGAAGAGCATCACGGTGACGCCGTCGCTGGGTACGACGGTGCGCTATACTACCGACGGCTCGACACCTACGACGACGAATGGTACGGAAGCAACGATGACCGCCAGCTTTAGCGTGCATGCCACGACAACGGTGAAGGCCATTGCCTATGTGGGTAACGTGACCAGCGACGTGGTCAGCAAGACCTACACCCACGGACAGACTGTCAATGGCGTTGAAGCTTTCTCTAATGATGCTTTGGCGGATGGCACGGAGGTACGCCTCTATCTCGCCTCCACCGACAACGCCCGCGTGCTGCACAACCAGGAGGGGAAGGTGGCCTACCTGCGTACTAATGGCGGAACGCTCTGCCTCGACTTTGGTACGATGGCTACGTTTAACCCCGCACCCGCCCACAACCAGCACGTCGCCGGTTGGATTATCGGACGAAAGCAGTATGATACGGACACTGGTATGCTGAGTCTGGTGGCGACGGCAAACACCAATACCGACTATCTTGTGCTGGCCGTTCCCGTGACGGAGCCCGCCACACAGCCGACGGAGGTCGGCAATAACGGTCTCAGCGCGCATGTCGGCGATTGGGTGCTGGTGAAGGACGTTAGGCAAGATTTAATTGTAGTGGAGAACGTGTTCGGCTGTGAGCAGGCCACGCAGGCCTATGACCATGCCCTGATGGACGTGTCGGCCATCGCGCTGAACGGCAGCAAACTTGCTCCCGTCTATTACAACGACATCACGCCTGTGGTCTATGTCGTGGACGAAAACCAGGAATACCGGTATCCCGCCTCGCCTTTCGAGAATGTCACCGTGCGCCTGAAGCGGACGTTGAGCAAGGACTACTGGAACACGTTTGTGGTTCCCTTCGCCATTACAGGCTGGGGTGGGCATGCTAAGATACGGAGCTACGGGGATTATGTTGATGGTAAGATGCACTTCGTCCCTCAGAACAATATAGAGGCCTGCGTGCCCTATCTCATCAAGCCTAACGAGACCATTGAGAACCCCGTGTTCACTGGCGTGACATTGTGTAATGAAAATGCACACTCGGTAGGAGACAACACTCCAGTATCTTTCGTGGGCATCTTCAGCCCAATAAAATTAGCGACCGACGGTTCGCAGCTGTTCCTCACCACGAGCGGCACGCTGGCTGTGCCTGTGGTGGGCAAGGAAACGCTGAAGGGTATGCGCGCCTATTTCCAGCTGGAAGATGGTTTCAGTCTCTCCAGCCTACTCATCGACATCGATGGCGAGACGACGGACATCTCTTCAATTGACAATGGAGGATTTACCATGAAGAATAAGGCAGGAGCCTGCTATGACCTCAGCGGCCGCCGCGTGCTTCATCCCCAGAAGGGTGTCTATATTATGAACGGTAAGAAAATCATTATTCACTAAACGGCTATGAAGACTATGGAAAAAAAGATGTACATGAGTCCGGTAGCCGAGATGTTGGAGATCAGAATGCCCCAGCTGATGGCTGGCTCCATCAAAGAAGATGGCGACAACGTGGAGATTACCGTTCCCAACGACCCTCAGCCTGGCGACGCGGGCGATGCTGCTGCTCCAGGGTTTAATCCCGCGAAGCTGTTGTGGACGATAGTCCTCATGCTAGTGATGACGCTGACTGCCAATGCACAGACTGTGGCCACCGTAGATCCTGCTGGTCCGCCTGCCGACGGTAAGACACACGGCATGAAGATCTACAAGAAGGACAATACGACGGTGGAGTATCCGTTTAGTGCGATTAGTCACGTGACCTATCTGCCAGGTGTCGGTATGAAAGTATATCTGAAGGGTGAAACTTACTCATTCGACTACCTGTACTCGGAGCTGACTAAGATTGAATATCAGGAGGACGGCAACGCGAATGCGAACTCTAAGTTCTTTAGTATGGATGACTTTACGGAGGCGTGGCGACTGGAATACCCGCAGATGAACAGCCGCGTATCGATAACGGGAAACACAGAGAACTGTCAAGTTGTCGTGAAGAGTACCCCCGACTACGGCATAACTTATTCGGTGGAGTGGGACAATGCGTTGGTAGCCAACCGCTGGACGTGCTACGAGCTGCATGAAGGCAATACGCTTTCGGCAACTGATCGAAACGATGACTTCAAGGCCGACCTCGAAGTGGCGGTGTCATCGACACTGGAAGACTATAGGAACAGCGGCTTCTCGCGCGGACACCTCTGTCCGTCAGCCGACCGTCAATGCTCTATAGATCAGAATAAGCAGACGTTCTTCCTGACCAATATGCAGCCGCAATGGCAGAAACATAATGGTGGACTGTGGAAGAATCTGGAGGACTTGGTGCGTAACTTTGCCACCGACGATACGAAGACGGGGGCACACTGTGACACCTTATATATAGTAAAGGCGGCGACCATTACCGACAAGGTGACTATCAACAACGAACAGGTGGATGGCATTTATGCTGACAGATGTGTGGGAGGAGAGGGACATACCCACGAGCTGATTGTGCCCAAATACTTCTACATGGCTCTGCTGCACTACAATAAGGCGACTAACACGTACCACGCTATTGCTTTTTGGACATTGCATCAGGATGCTGGAGACACTAACAAGAACTATGGCGACTACGCCATCAGCATTGACGAATTGGAACAGCGTACAGGTCTCGACTTCTTCTGTAACCTGCCCGACGAGATAGAAATAGCGGTGGAAGCAGCAGAACCTGATATGACGTTCTGGAAATTGACGAGGACGAACGATTAGATTTCCTCTAAAGCGTAGTATTGGTAGTCGCGACGGACATGCCATAGGAATGCGGCATCGTCGGTCTCGTGGACGTTGGTGATGTGAAGCGTCTGCTTCACTTGGTCGGCCAGGGCGTGGATGCGCGGGTCGTTCTCCTTCAGGCGTAGCGTCTGTTCGATGAGGCTCACCTGCTCCAGCGACAGCCCCTCAGCGGCAGGGTAGGCAGGACGGTAGTTACGCGAGAAGGGTGCAAACTCCTCTAATGAGATGCCCATGCGCCGGTAGTTACCCAGCTTGATGACAAGGGTGCCGGCGGCGAGGTCTCCGATGCGACGATTGTCCTTGTTGATAATCATGACGAGGACACCCAGTCCGCTCATAATCGGCCCGTCAATTATCATCAGCATCCAGCGTAGCAGATAGGCCCCGATGCCGGGCGTTGAACCGTTAGCCTTCACCACACGTGTCTTCATGATGCGCTTGCCAAAGGTCTGTCCGTTGAAAAACAGCTCGGCCAGAAATCCGTAGAAGAGCGGCGGGAGGATGATGACGAGGAAGACGAACAGCACTTGCAGAGAGTCGAACACCAGCAGGTCGGAGATGTAGTTCATGAAGAGGTATAGCCATCCTATGAAATAGACCGACTGTATGAACCAGTCGATGAGCTGTGCCAACATGCGTTCGCCGATGCTGGCAGGTGTCTGCTGAATGCGTACGAATTGTCCTGTTAAAATGCCTGTTTTTGCCACTTTTTTGTTTACCGATTTACAGTTTTACCATTTACAATTTGCAAAAGTAAGAAAAAGTTATTACTTTTGCCAACGATTTTGCAAAAAAATGAAAGAAGTAACGTTTATCAGGCAGAATATTGAGAAGTGGCGCAACGTGGAACTCATGGTTGAAGGCTCCATCAACGCTGCTCCGGACGCCCAGGCTGATGCTTACATCGACCTGACCGCCGATTTGGCGTTTGCCCAGACGCACTATCCGAAATCGCGCATCACACTTTATCTGAACGACTTGGCCTCGACGTTGCATAACCAGATTTACCGTAACAAGCGCGAGAGTCTGTCAAGGTTGGTGACCTTCTGGACGCAGGAGATTCCGCAGACCATCTATGAGGCTCGGCGTGCGCTGTTGACGTCGTTCGTCATTTTTGCCGTTAGCGTGGTTATCGGTGCAGTGTCGCAGTATGGCGACGACTCCTTCTGCCGACTCATTCTGGGTGACCAGTATGTGGATATGACGTTACAGAATATTGAGAACGGAGCACCGATGGCTGTGTATGATGGCGGCAATGAGACAGAGATGTTCATGGGCATCACGTTTAATAATGTCAAGGTGTCGTTCGTGGTGTTTGTCATGGGTGTGTTTACGAGTCTGGGAACGGGTTTCTTTCTGTTCCAGAACGGGGTTATGCTGGGCTCGTTCCAAGCGTTCTTCTTCCAGCAGGGGCTGGGATTGGAGTCGATGCTGGCCATCTGGCTGCACGGCACGCTGGAGATATGGGCCATTGTCGTGGCAGGTGCGGCTGGCATCACGCTGGGCAACGGCTGGCTGCTGCCAGGCACCTACAGCAGGATGACCTCGTTCATGCGCGCAGCCCGCCGGGGACTGAAAATCATTGTGGGCACGGTACCTGTCTTTATCACGGCAGCCTTCATCGAGGGCTTTGCCACGCGACATACGGAGTGGGGCACGTTACCCCGGCTGGCGATGATTGGCTGCTCGGCCCTGTTTATCTTGTATTACTATTTCTATTTACCATATCGTTATGCAATCAACCGACGAAAAAATTAAGCTTTACGCTGTGCGTGACTTCGGACAGCGGCTCACCGTGGTAATGGACTTCCTGCGTCAAAATTGGAAGCCGCTGTTGCTTTACCTGACCTATTTCCTGCTGCCCCTCTCGCTGGTGCAGGCACTCAGTCTGAATAGTTTTATGGGCGACTACATGGATCTGGTAGGTGGAATGGCACAGAATGCTGATGACCTGTCGGCATTCGGCATTGTCTCGTTTGTGCTGAACCTGCTGGCCTTCTTCGGACTCTACATCGTGGGTGCAGTGCTGATGTATGCTGTGGTCTATGGACTGATGCGCCTCTATGAGCGTGGCAATAGACGTCTGACAGTTGTGACATGGACAGACCTGAAGCATGACTTCTTCTTCTCGATGAAACGCTCTATCATTATGATGCTGACGGGCGTCGTACTGGCCATCGTGTTGATGGTGGTTCTAATAGTTATAGGCACCCTTGCTGTGTTGGTAACGCCAGCCTTGATAATCCTGGTCTATATCGTACTGTTTGCTGTACTCATCTTCCTGGGTCCGCCGCTCTCGCTGATTACTCCTGTCTATGTGTTTGAGGAGGATTTGTCGATTGTGGAAGCCATCCAGAAGGGCTTTCGTTTGGGCTTCGGTACCTGGCTCGGTACGGTTGGCGTGATGTTTGTGCTGGCCTTCATCATCAATATCGTGTCGCAGTTTACGGCCCTGCCCTGGACCATCATGTTTATGGTTAAGACCTTCTTCGGTCTGGGTCTTGACGGTATAGACGGCTCGTGGACGGAGAACGTATTTTATACCTTCGGCTACTATTTGACGGCTGTGCTACAGTGCTTCGGCGGTTATGTAACGTCGTCGGCATTGGTTATCGGTGCTGCCTACCTGTACGGACATGCTGCCGAGAAACTGGATAACGTCACAGTTGATCAGAACATCCGTAACTTCGAGAATCTCTAACCTCTGACTACTTACCATTCGCCAATATGAATTTCCCTGTCGATACGCTGGTTTGTGATACTGCTCGCATTGCTGCATGGCAGCAAGACTCTGCGTTCGACTATAACCGTGAGCTCATCGAACCGCAGCAGAATATTTTGCAATGGATATTTGAGGTCATTATGGGGTTGTTGAGCGAGGTCATAAACTCCGTCATGCGCAACGATGTGTCGTGGGTGTTCATCACGGTAGGACTCCTGCTGCTGTTGGGCGTCATCGGCTGGCTGCTTTACAAGTTCCGCCCGGGACTCTTCGGGAAGACGAGACAGCGGGATATGGAGTATGAGATTGAGGACGATAATATTTATGACATTGACTTCGAAAAGTGTATTGCCGAGGCTCTCGGCCGTCATGATTTCCGTGAGGCCGTGAGACTGAAATACCTGCAGACGCTGAAGCTACTTACGGAAGACGGACGCATTGACTGGCAGTTGCACAAGACCCCCACGCAATACACCTATGAATATACGGAAGAGGCCTTCCTTCGCATGACCAACCACTTCCTTCGCATCCGCTATGGTAACTTTGAGGCTACTCCCGAGGTATACGAAGAATTAGTAGCTGCTTATTCTTCACTCTCCACTCTTCACTCTTCACTTCAGAAAGGAGGTGACGCATGAGGCTGAACCGATGGTTTGTAATAGGCATCCTGCTATTCTTGGTGGTGATGTTCATTGTGGAGTTACAGCTGCCTAAGAACTTCACGTGGAATCCTACGTTCCGGCATACTGACAAGCAGCCTTTCGGCTGTTATCTCTTTGACAGCCTGATGGTAACGACGATGCCTCAGGGCTATACCGTCACGGATAGTTCTTTGTTCCAGCTGGCAAAGGACAGCATGAAGAGGCGTGGCATCCTGGTGGTGGCTGACCAGATGGACCTGATTCCTGCCGAAGTGAAAGCCATATTCAGTATGGCTAATAATGGCTCGCATGTTATGTTGGTAGCCCACGACTTGGGTATGTTTGCTAAGGATACGTTAGGCTTGCGGATATGGGGCTCCGGCACCTCGTTTAACCTGCAGGACTTTGTGAAGTACAAGAAGGAACGTGAGAAACTGAGGTGGGTGAGCAAGGCACTAGGCTATAAGCCTTGTAGTTATGCCGTGTATCATCCACTGGTGACCTGTCGTTTCGGATTCGAAACTGACCCGAAGCATGGCGTGATTCGTAAGCCTCTTGACAAACAGGCGCTCAATAAAGAGGGCTATTGTGTTTCGGCTACCATCCGTCAGGGGAAGGGCTACATTACTTATATATGTGTACCGCTGATGTTCACCAACTATGCCGTAGTGGATGAGGATCAGGGTGTCAGGAATATCGGCTTTGCGCTGCGTTGCCTGTCGCAGATGAAGGACCTGCCTGTGGTGCGTACGCAAACGTTCTGTCCGGAAAGTGGGGAGGATGCTGAGCAGACACCCCTGCGCTACTTCATCTCACAGCCGCCCTTGCGCTGGGCACTTTATACGCTCATAGTGGGTGCGCTGCTGTTCCTCATCTTCGGAGGGCGCCGTCGGCAGCGGATCATCCCCATTGAGAAGGCTCCTGAAAACCACTCTATGGAGTTTATCCATCTAGTAGGCTCGCTCTATTATCATAGTCGTGAGCGGCGCTCGCTCGTGGTGCGTAAGTTCATCTACTTTGCCGAGGATATGCGGCGTAACCTGCATGTGGATGTGACGGATGCTGCGGAGGACGACGTCGTGCTGCCTACGCTGGCCCGCCAGACGGGATTGGAAGAGAAGGAGGTGCGTACGCTCATTCTCAGTCTGAGACAATTGGCCGAGGACGACGAGACGGAAATCACGCGTAAACAGATGAAACAGTATATAGACCAAATGAATTGGATTATTAATAAAATATGAACCTATGGAAGAAATGAATGTTCCCCCCATCCCCCAACAGCAACGGACGGACCTGACGCAGTTTGCTGAGAAGATTCAGTTGTTGCGTGAACGGATTTCGCAGGTCATTGTGGGCCAGCGACTGACCGTTGACCTCATTCTGACGGCCATCCTCGCTGACGGCCATGTGCTGATTGAAGGCGTACCTGGTGTGGCCAAGACGCTCTTGGCACGTACCATTGCCAAGTTGATTGACACAAAGTTCAGTCGTGTGCAGTTTACGCCCGACCTCATGCCGAGCGACGTGTTGGGCACCACGGTGTTTAATATGAAGTCGAGTGAGTTTGAGTTCCATCAAGGACCTGTGTTTGCCGATATCGTGCTTGTGGATGAGATCAACCGTGCACCTGCCAAGACGCAGGCTGCCCTGTTCGAGGTGATGGAGGAACGACAGGTTACCATTGACGGTACGACATACCCCATGGGTGATGTCTATACCATCCTGGCCACGCAGAATCCTGTGGAGCAGGAAGGAACCTATAAGCTGCCCGAAGCACAGACGGACCGTTTTTTGATGAAGATAACCATGGACTACCCTTCGGTGGAAGAGGAGGTGCAGGTACTGGAACGTCATCACTCGAATGCCAAGCTGACACGTCTGGAGAATGTAGAGCCGGTGCTGACGCACGCCGAGCTGTTGCAGTTACGCAGCATGCTTTCGAAGGTGTTTGTGGAACAGTCGCTGCTGCGCTATATCGCAGAGATTGTGCAGCAGACGCGCCAGTCGAAGGTCGTGTTCCTGGGTGCTTCGCCCCGTGCTTCTGTCGCCATGTTGCAAGCCTCGAAAGCTTTTGCATTGCTCAGTGGACGTGACTTTGTGACGCCCGAGGACATCAAGTTTGTGACGCCCAGCATCCTGCAGCATCGTCTTATCCTTACGGCTGAGGCTGAGATGGAAGGTCATACTCCGTTGAAGGTCACACAACGTTTGATAGATAAAGTGGAAGTTCCAAAGTAAGTGTTTTTAGCGCGTAGATTCTATATTGCCCTGAGTGTCGTTGTGCTGGTTCTGGCCAGCGGCTACCTGTGGAGTCCGATGTTTTTCGTTGGACGGTTGCTGCTGTTGCTGTTTGTATTGGTAGTTATTGCTGACGTGGTGCTATTGTGGCGACGACGTGGTGTGCAAGCCTTCCGGCAGTTGTCTGACCGTTTCTCGAATGGTGACGAGAACGTGGTACGTGTCAGAGTAGAGAGTAACTACCGCTTTCCTATCAGTGTGGAAGTGTTTGACGAGATTCCTTTCATTTTCCAGCGTCGTGACATCTGCTTCCGTGCACAGATAGACAAGGAGGGCTCCAAGACCATCCGCTATACCCTGCGACCAACGCGTCGCGGTGTCTATGGCTTTGGACAGATACGTGTGTTTGCTGTGTCACCATTAGGACTTGTGCAACGCCGTTATACGTGTGGGGAGGCACAGGACGTGAAGGTCTATCCCTCGTTCCTTATGTTGCACCAATACGAGCTGCTGGCCATCTCGAACAATCTTACGGAGATAGGTATCAAGCGTATTCGTAAGGTGGGACATCACACAGACTTCGAACAAATCAAGGATTACGTGGCTGGAGACGACTTCCGGACCATCAACTGGAAAGCCTCGGCACGCCGTTCGAAACTCATGGTGAACGTCTATCAGGATGAACGCTCACAGCAGATATACAGTGTCATAGACAAGGGGCGCGTTATGCAGCAGGCATTTGGTGGGATGACGTTGCTCGACTATAGCATCAATGCCTCCTTGGTTCTGTCGTATGTGGCTATGTATAAGGAAGATCGTGCTGGTCTGGCAACTTTCAGCAGTGACTTCGATTCCTTTGTGCCTGCTTCACGTCGGCCTGGTCACATGCAGGTGCTGATGGAGTCGCTCTATGCCCAGCAGACGGAGTTTGGAGAAACGGATTATGCAGCCCTTGTCGCCAATCTGAACAAGCATGTCAGCAAGCGTTCGCTCATCGTGCTCTATACGAACTTTACCGGCTTGGTCAGCCTGCAACGACAGCTGCCTTACTTTCAGCAGCTTAATTCGCGCCACCGTCTGCTGGTTGTCTTTTTCGAGGATGTAGAACTAAAGGAGTATATCTCTACTCATTACTCATCGCCCAACACCCGTCGCCCATCAACCGAGGAATACTATTGTCGTGTGATGGCTGACCGCTTTGCCTACGAGCAACGACTCATTGTCACGACCCTGCGCCAGCATGGTATCCTGTCGCTACTTACAACTCCCGATAACCTCAGTGTGAACGTTATTAACCGCTATCTGGAAATGAAGCAGCGGCAGCAGATATAAGTTTTTTTTGAAATATTTGGTTAAAAACTTGGTCATTTGGTCAAATTGTTGTACCTTTGCACCCGCATTTTGTGGCACCTGTGCCAAGAACTATAAGTTTAACATAAAAAATATAAAGAAAAAGACAATGATTATTGTACCAGTAAAGGAAGGCGAGAACATCGAAAGGGCTCTCAAGAAGTTTAAGAGAAAGTTTGAAAAGACGGGTGTTGTAAAGGAACTCCGCCGTCGTCAGCAGTTCGACAAGCCGTCTGTACTGAAGCGCCTTAAGATGGAACACGCTATTTACGTACAGAAGCTGAGAACAGTCGAGGAGTAAAAAAGTTTCCCGAAAATTTGGTAGTTTCAAGAAAATTGCGTAAATTCGTTGCCGAAATAGTCACCTAATGGTGCGCGACAATGATGGTAGAACAATTTTTGAACTACATGCGCTATGAGCGGAATCGTTCCGAACTCACGGTGCAACGCTACGAGAAGGTCCTCAGGACGTTCGAAGCGTACTTCGAAAATAAGGATAGTCAGCTCTCGTGGGAGTCGATAGACTCGGACATTATCCGTGACTGGATGGAGAGTATGATGGATAACGGCGCCATGGCATCAACGGTGAATAACTGTTTGAGTGCCGTGCGTTCGTTTTATCGTTTTGTCTTGTCGCGGAAACTTGTCGAAAAGGACCCGTCGCATGTAATTAGAGGTCCGAAGAAGCAGAAGCCGTTGCCCTATTTTGTGCGCGAGAACGAGATGGACAAACTGCTGGACGAGAAGGAGTGGGACGGGGATAGTTTTAAAGATATGCGCGCGCGTACCATATTATATATGTTCTACGAAACAGGTATTCGTCGGGCAGAGTTGATAGGGTTAAACGACGGGGATATCGATTTCGTTCTGCGTCAGGTAAGGGTGGCGGGCAAGCGTAACAAACAGCGCATTGTCCCGTTTGGCGAGGAACTTGAGACGGTATTGCGCGACTATGTTGCACTGCGTAACGAAAAACTAGTGGGGCGTGAGAGTACTGCTCTTTTTGTCAGTGACAAGGGTAAGAGGATAAGTCGTACGCTGGTAACCAGTATCGTGCGTGAGAACCTCGGGCTGGTTTCGACGATGAAGAAACGTTCGCCACATGTGCTGCGTCACTCGTTTGCGACAGCTATGCTGAATAATGGTGCTGGACTCGAAAGCGTGAGAAGGCTATTGGGACATGAAAGTATTGCGACAACAGAGATTTATACGCATACGACATTTGAACAACTGAAACAAATATATAAGAAAGCCCATCCAAGGGCGTAAAACCTTTAACTTAAAAATAGGAGGTAACTATGGAAATTAAGATTCAATCGATTCACTTCGATGCTACCGAGAAGTTACAGGCGTTCATCGACAAGAAGGTCGCCAAGTTGGAAAAGTCATTTGAAGACATTAAGTCTGTGGAGGTGCAGTGCAAGGTGGTAAAGCCGGCCACTGCCCAGAACAAGCAGGTAAGCTTGACGGTAAACGTACCGGGCAACAAGTTCTTCGTGGAAAAAGTGAGTGATACTTTTGAAGAAAGTACAGATCTTTGCGTGGATTCCATGAAGGTGCAATTGCAGAAATTCAAGGAAAAATTGCGTAACAGGTAAAAAAAATGCCGAAAAGTTTTGGTATTTAAAAAATAATGCCTACCTTTGCATCCGCTTTCCGACAATTATAGACTCCAAACGTCGGGGAGCGGATGCTTAAATGCCTCTTTAGCTCAGTTGGCCAGAGCACGTGATTTGTAATCTCGGGGTCGTTGGTTCGAATCCGACAAGAGGCTCTGACGAAGGCAAGAGGATAGACGAAGTCAATTCGTACTTACTTTGCGAAGGCAAGAGGTTAAGCATAAGGGTGGTTACCAGAGTGGCCAAATGGGGCAGACTGTAAATCTGCTGGTTTTTACCTTCGGTGGTTCGAATCCATCACCACCCACTTCCATAAAAGGAAGTCTGCGGAAATAGCTCAGTTGATAGAGCACTAGCCTTCCAAGCTGGGGGTCGCGGGTTTGAGCCCCGTTTTCCGCTCAAGGCTCGCTGTTATAGCTCAGTGGTAGAGCACTTCCTTGGTAAGGAAGAGGTCCCGAGTTCAAGTCTCGGTAACAGCTCAAAAAGGAAGCAAAGAATACAACGTCGATTTTTGACAATTCATTAAATAAATAATTCAAGTAAAGCTATGGCTAAAGAACAATTTGTGCGCACCAAACCGCACGTAAACATTGGTACAATTGGTCACGTTGACCATGGTAAGACTACTCTGACTGCTGCTATCACCACCGTACTGGCTAAGCAGGGTCTTTCTGAGGTTAAGTCTTTCGACCAGATTGACAACGCTCCCGAAGAGAAGGAGCGCGGTATCACTATTAACACCGCTCACGTTGAGTATGAGACTGCTATCCGTCACTATGCTCACGTTGACTGCCCGGGACACGCCGACTATGTGAAGAACATGGTAACTGGTGCTGCTCAGATGGACGGTGCTATCCTTGTTGTTGCTGCTACTGACGGTCCTATGCCCCAGACCCGTGAGCACGTTCTGCTCGCTCGTCAGGTGAACGTTCCCCGTCTGGTTGTATTCCTGAACAAGTGCGATATGGTTGAGGATGAGGAGATGCTGGAGCTCGTTGAGATGGAGGTTCAGGAGATACTCTCTCAGTATGAGTTCGAAGATGATACTCCTATTATCCGTGGTTCTGCCCTCGGTGCACTGAATGGTGTTGCTAAGTGGGAAGAGAAGGTAATGGAGCTGATGAATACTTGTGATACATGGATTCAGGAGCCTCCTCGTGCAACTGACAAGCCCTTCCTGATGCCTGTTGAGGACGTGTTCTCAATCACAGGTCGTGGTACTGTTGCTACTGGTCGTATCGAGACTGGTGTCATCCACGTTGGTGATGAGGTTGAGCTGCTCGGACTTGGTGAGGACAAGAAGTCAGTTGTTACTGGCGTTGAGATGTTCCGCAAGATTCTTGACGAGGGTCAGGCTGGTGATAATGTAGGTCTGCTGCTCCGTGGTATCGACAAGAACGAGATTAAGCGCGGTATGGTACTCTGCCATCCGGGGCAGATTAAGCCCTTCAAGAAGTTCAAGGCTTCTATCTATGTCCTGAAGAAGGAAGAGGGTGGTCGTCACACTCCGTTCGGAAATAAGTATCGTCCCCAGTTCTACCTCCGCACCATGGACTGCACGGGTGAGATTACTCTGCCCGCAGGTGTTGAGATGGTAATGCCTGGTGATAATGTTGAGATCACTGTTGAGCTGATTTATGCTGTTGCTCTGAACCAGGGTCTGCGTTTCGCTATCCGTGAAGGCGGCCGCACCGTTGGTTCTGGTCAGATCACTGAGGTTTACGAGGATTAATATCCTAGAACCTAGGACATCTTAGGAGAACCTAGGAAATCCCGCTTATGGGCGGGGGCTTACTTACGGGAATAGCTCAGTTGGTAGAGCATCGGTCTCCAAAACCGAGGGTCGTGGGTTCGAGTCCTCCTTCCCGTGCTAAGAAAGAGAAAAGATATGTTTAAGAAGATTGTAGATTATTGCAAGGCTTGTTATGATGAGCTTGCTCACAAGACGACATGGCCGACATGGAAAGAGCTTACGCACAGTGCAGTGGTAGTGTTATCCGCCTCTCTTGTTATTGCACTTGTAGTGTGGGTGATGGATGTGGCCTTTAAGTTTGTGATGACGCAGATTTATCCGACCATCTAATCAATATGGCTGAGACAGAGAAGAAATGGTATGTATTGCGTGCTGTTAGTGGCAAAGAAGCTAAGGTAAAAGAATACCTGGAGGCTGCCATGAAGCATCACCCCGTTCTGGCTGCGAATGTGGGACAGGTCATCCTGCCTACAGAGAAGTATGCCATGATGCGCAATGGTAAGCGTGTTATCAAGGAGCGTCTTTATCTGCCTGGATATGTATTGGTTGAAGCTAACCTTCAAGGTGAGGTTGCTCATGACCTGCGTTTTATGCCTAACGTTCTTGGCTTCTTGGGTGGACTTGACAATCCTACGCCCGTTCGCCAGTCGGAGGTTAATCGTATTTTAGGTAATGCTGAAGAGTCGGCCGTTGAGACTGCAGAGATGGCTATACCGTTCAGCGTTGATGAAACGGTGAAGGTGACGGAAGGTCCGTTCAGTGGTTTTAGCGGTGTCATCGAAGAGGTGAATGCTGAGAAGCATAAGCTGAAGGTGATGGTTAAGATTTTCGGACGTAAGACCCCATTGGAATTAGCATATTCACAGGTAGAGAAAGAATAAGAAAGAAGGAACAAGGCGTAGATTGTTACGATACGTCTTTTCTATATATACGGTCAAAGGAGGCTTCCACTCCGGCGGCTTATATAAATCAAAATAAATTATAAACAGAAATGGCTAAAGAAGTTGCTGGATTAATCAAATTACAGATTAAAGGTGGCGCTGCGAATCCCTCACCCCCCGTTGGACCTGCTCTGGGTTCGAAGGGTATTAATATTATGGGATTCTGCAAAGAGTTCAACGCCAGAACCCAGGATAAGGCAGGTAAGATACTTCCTGTCGTTATCACGTACTATGCAGACAAGTCATTCAGTTTTATTATCAAGACTCCTCCCGCAGCTGTTCAGCTGAAGGAGGCCGCAAAGTTGCAGAGTGGTTCTGCACAGCCTAACCGTAAGAAGGTGGCTAGTGTAACCTGGGATCAGGTACGTGCTATCGCTGAGGATAAGATGGCTGATCTCAACTGCTTCACTGTAGAGTCTGCTATGAAGCTGATTGCCGGTACTGCAAGAAGTATGGGTATCACTGTAAAAGGGGACTTCCCTGGTAAATAAATTTAAACTTCAATTAGAAAAATGAGTAAACTGACAAAAAATCAAAAGTTGGTAGCTGATAAGGTTGAAGCAGGGAAGGCATACTCTTTGAAGGAAGCTGCAGAACTGGTTAAGGAAATCACCACGACCAAGTTTGATGCTTCTGTTGACATTGATGTACGCTTGGGCGTTGATCCGCGTAAGGCTAACCAGATGGTTCGTGGCGTCGTATCGCTGCCGAATGGTACTGGTAAGGTAACACGCGTGCTCGCTCTCTGTACTCCTGATCAGGAGGCTGCTGCTAAAGAAGCAGGCGCCGACTATGTTGGTCTTGACGAGTATATTGACAAGATCAAGGGTGGATGGACAGATGTTGATGTAATCATCACAATGCCCTCTTGCATGGGTAAGCTTGGTCCTCTCGGCCGTGTACTCGGTCCTCGTGGTCTGATGCCAAACCCCAAGAGCGGTACTGTTACTATGGACGTTGCCAAGGCAGTGAAGGAAGTTAAGCAGGGTAAGATTGACTTTAAAGTAGATAAGGCAGGTATTGTACATGCTTCTATCGGAAAGGTGTCTTTCACCCCCGAGCAGATTTTTGAGAATGCAAAGGAGTTCCTCCAGACCATTATCAAGCTGAAGCCCGCTGCTGCTAAAGGTACATACATGAAGAGTATCTTCCTCTCAAGCACCATGAGTCTTGGTGTGAAAGTGGATCCTAAATCAGTTGAATAACTCGTAAAAAGTTTAGTAAAATGAAAAAGGAATTAAAAGATACTATTATCGTAGAACTCGGAGAGAAACTGAAAGAGTATCCTCATTTCTATCTGGTCGATCTGACTGGACTGAATGCAGAGAAAACCAGTGACCTCCGTCGTAAGTGCTTCAAGAACGATATCAAGCTGGTAATGGTGAAGAACACGCTTCTTCACAAGGCATTCGAGGCTTCTGAGATCGATTTTGAACCCATGTATGAGAGCCTGAAGGGTAATACTGCAATCATGTTTGCCCAGACGGCTAACGTGCCCGCTAAGCTACTTAAAGAATATAAAAAAGAGGGTATCCCCGCTTTGAAGGCTGCCTATGCTGAAGAGAGTATCTTCGTAGGTGCTGATAGACTTGAGGAGCTGGCTGCTCTGAAGAGCAAGAACGAACTTATTGCCGATGTTGTGGCTCTGCTGCAGTCTCCGGCCAAGAATGTTATTTCTGCTCTGAATGCCGGTGGTAAGATCCACGGTTTGCTCGACGCTATTGGCGAGCGCAACAAATAAAAAACATTAACATTAAAAACAAATTAAAATTTTAAATAAAATGGCAGATATTAAAGCTATTGCAGAAGAGTTGGTAAACCTTACTGTAAAAGAAGTTAACGAGTTGGCAACAGTCCTGAA
>CACXJZ010000021.1 GCA_902768105.1 uncultured Prevotellaceae bacterium | reverse complement strand
GCCGCTATAGGTAATGGTCAGGCTGTCGATGAGCCCGAACGTGCCGTTGTTCCTCATGCCGCTGCGCTGCAGCGACGTGATGGAGCCGTTGCTGTTGTACGTAACTGACTCGTCAAAGCGTCTCTCGGTACCATTCGCGGATGATGAGTACAGAGCGTCTGTCAGCCATCCCAGGCTGTTGTATGTGTAGTCGTACCTGTGCTGTTCGCCGTTGCTGGCGTTCCGCCACTGCATGCCCGCAATGTTGCCGGAGAACAGTGCGGGCGTCTCCGTCTCGCGCAGCAACTGCTCGCTGAAGCCGCAGGGCGAGGATATGCCTTTCAGCCATCCGTGAAGCATGTCGTAGGTATAGGTCATATCGGCAGCAGTACCCGGACGGTCGTCTGCGATGACATTGCCCAGGAAGTCATACGTGGGACTGCTGACCGTCTGGGTGTTTGTCTGTCCGTTCTTGTCAATATGGGTAACGGTCGTATTTGCAAGCAGCCGTGTGCCAGGATGGTATGTGTTGACTGTCCTGCGCTTCGCAAGGACGATCTTCGCTCCATAGTTGTGCGTATAGACGTTTTCATTCACAGACACGACGTCGCCGGCGAAGTTGTACGCCGTATGCATAATCTTCATCCAGTTGTCACCGTATGCGCTGAGCTTATATGTCATGCGCCCGTCTTCGTCATAGCCGTAAACCTCGACGTATCCCGTAGCCTGGCCAGTGCTGTACTGTGTTGCCGTCAGCCTGCCTTTCGTTACCGCCGTCGGGAAATGGTATGTGACATTGATGGAGTCTGACCATACGGAATATAGATACGAGAATTCCTGCAAGAAGGAATAGTCGTCATAGTGGTTCCTTACCTCCACTGCCACGGCATTGCCCTGGGTGGCCTCCCCGCGTGTGCGGCTGACGGTCTGCAGGACCAGGCGGCCTGTGCCGTCGTAGCTGTAGTTGCGGTAGAGTGACTGTGACCGCAAGTGACCGTCCCGCTCCGACTGTATGCGGTTGGCCTCGTCATACCAGTACTCGACGACTTCGCACCCCGGCAGCTGCTTCTCTATGCACCGCCCCCTGTCGTCGTAAACGTACTTGTACCAGTATTTCGGCAGGTCATAGTTGCTGCACTGCTGGCACATGGGAGGAAGCACATAGCAGAGGCGGCCGTAGCAGTCATAGACATAGTAGGTGTCGTTGTCAGTACCCCTGCGCTCGAGAACGGTGTTCTCGTGCATGTTGGTATATACCGTGATGCTATGGCCGTCCTCGTCGGTGGTCGTGGTACTCATCAGCACGCCATAGGGATACGTCCCGTCGTCCGAGAGGCTGCCGCCGGCGCTGACGGTATATTTCCTCACCACTCCTGCCGGGACCACGTTACGCGTCACGGTGACCTCGTGCCCTTCCCAGTCAACGCCGGGCTTCTTGCTGCTTGCCAGCTCCAGGAAGTCGTCATAGTCGTTCATGCTGTATGCCTCGGTGTCATTGTAGGTCGTCCTCGCCTCATACATCACATCTTGATGGTAGTCCAGGCCGGTGACGGGAACGGGAAGCCACTGGCTTAAGACCTTCATCTGGGGGGTATAGTCCGTCTTTACGACAATGGGGGTCTGTGAGGCGTTGCAGCCCACATCCACCGTCTCTGCCACGTAGCCCAGCTCGTCGTAGTAGTCAATGTGGTGCAGGAACGAGGAACCGCCAGCGTCAAGAAAGGTCTTCCGCTGGATATAGTTCTTGGTGGTACTCTGAGCAAACGAGCCGGTTTGTAGCATCAACATAAGCGACAGAAACAATAACCTGTTTACTTTTAAACTAACTATACTCATAAGATATTGTGATTGTTGTGCATATTAACTTACCTTAACGACTTCCTTCCTGCCACCGGCAACCATTGTCAGCATGACGATGCCATTGACAGGGCGGTTCTTGAGTACCATCGTTTCATGATATTCCCCCTTGCTGAGTGAGGTATGGGCCACGTATCCCAACAGCCTTCCTGCAAGGTCACATGCCAGGAATGTGACATCCGTGTCTTCTGCAACGAGGTAGTCAAGTGAGATTTCACTGTTATTGACCTGTAATGATGCGGACATCGTTACAGGGAACGGTGTGTCACCTTCATGATTACTGCCGTCTTGACCTTGAGCACGCTCAAGAGCCACCCTTTTGGCAAGGAGTTGGCTGTTGGCATCATCGTACGGCAACTCGGAGAGTTGCAGGTCAGGCATATACAAGGATGTGATGGTGGTGTCAGATACCATCTTACCGTTTTCCTCGCACTTGATAATCCGTGTATCCATTACGGGGTATCTGCATCCTGAATAATACCACAGGTATTTGTCCTCGGTTACCACAGATACAACAGGTCCCGTTTCTTCACCGTCCATGTTCTCATATTCCGACTTGATGGTATTGTGATGATGAACCCTCAATACATCCTTCAGGGTCTCTTCTCCATCGGTAAGGACGCCCCATCCGTCACATACTGTATAGCAGCTGCCTTTCCCCTCTATGGCAAACGTATTGAAATATGTTGTCTTTCGGGAAAACGTTCCTGCAATGCTGTCTCCATATGCAAACGGGTATTTCAGTTCCGGCAGGAGCCTGTCCTGTACGCTGTACATGTCACGGTTCTGGAAACCACGCATGGATAATTCCTTGTCCGTGGCAATATAATGAAGCATGAGGTCGCCTTCGACGATGGTCAGGCTGTCATTCTTCAGGATTATTGTTTGCCTGACAAAGCTACCGTCTCTCTTTGCAGAAGGCAGTTTCCACACACAGTTTTCTCCTCTGCTGCCCGGTGGTGTGTCTTTGGTGACGATACGATACATCTTATCGCCGTCACGGAATCCATTATACTCACTTCTTATTGTTGTCTGGGCAAAAGTGCCTGTTGCAAGGAAGCATGCAACGGCAGCTGAAAGAATTGTTCGGGTTCTCATGTCTATTCTAAGCTATAATGATAGTTGTATTCTTCTAATTTCCTGTAGTCCACGTCATACTTGGCAGACAACCTGCCAAAAGTGTCGTATGTGTAGATGGTGCCTAAGTTGGAATCGTCAATTTCCGAGGTCATGCCGAAGTAGGGGTCATAGGTGTACGTGGTGATATGCACTGACCCAGGAAGCAAGGACCGTATGTTTGCATTCAGGCTCCTCAGCCCCGCACAGGCATTTTCCGTCTCTATCTTCCTATAAGTCGCCAACTGCAATATTTGTGACTTCAGGTTTGCGTATGCCTGGAATGTCGTATAGTCCATATCGTCAATAACGGCAATGGGAAAACGCCCGCCATATCCCCACACATATATCCTGTCCTGAGAGTTGTTGAGCCTGACATACTCAGGGTTATGGTATTCATCATAGGTCATGATTTCTCCTTCTATATACAAGTCGGCCAGGTAATCAATGCTATTGCCACTGATAGCCGGTGCACCAAGATAGTTGTTGTCTGTATTCTTGAGCTTATAGACTGACTTCAGCATAGGTATGCCCGAAAGCATCTGATAGTCCTTGCATTCGCCACCGACAATCTGGTCGTTGCGTCTTAGGACTGTTTTTACAGGGTCAGCGACGATGTTCCTTTCTACCAGGCCGTTCATGGCTTCTATCTCGGGCGAAGCACTGTTGCCCGCAATGTTCATAATGTCACCGGCGAAATAGTAATTGGTCGTCCTGTTCTCGCTGCTGCGGGTGTAGGATGTCTGGGCAATACGTCCTTTGTTATAGGCTACCGTATAATTATCACAGATAGAGTCACAGCTGTTTCCATTGTCATAATAGCGGGTTGTGCTGGTGGCACAAAGACGGAATCTGTGTGGGTTGTATTCCGACATGCTAATCATATGCGACGTATAGTTCAATATTGTCGGGTTGTCAGGGCGATAATTGTTTTGACTGACCACTTTATATCCATATTTGTTATTGCAGACAATCCTGGAATATGAGTATTCCGTGATGCTTCTTATATCTCCATCCCTGCCGATTAACACCTCCTTCAGCGGCTGATCTACAAAATTGGCAACGCTGTAGAACTCTGCTAAAGGGTATGTCATATAAGTCATGTTCTCATTATTCAAATATGCCATGTTGTCTATATATCCGGATTTCGTGCCAAGGATTCTGTTACCGACCTCTATCAGGCTCATGGTTGGTACTATAGAAGTTGACCCCATGTATGACCTCATGCAAATATAGTTAACGGGGGGTGACACTATCTGGGGCTCAAAATAGTGAATGGTCCTGTTAAGGACATTGCTGGACTCATCCCTCTCAACTTCCTCGACTTCCGTATAGCAAACCGGCGGTCCCATGAAGCTATTGAAGGCCTTGCCTAATGTCAGTCTTGAGGCATGGTATTTCCATCCGTACTCATCAATTCCCGGAGTGTAACAGGTAGCACAGTGGATGCTGGGATTGGTTATGACACCGCTGCTTCCACCTAAGACGTTATAGCCGGAATCGTGTAGCGTATAGACATAGTCTGTTTCCTGCACAAGTTCTGACCCGTAACGTTTCTTCATAGCCAGGCGTTTACCTTGTATGTGGCCGAAGGCAGGTTGCCAAGCCGTGGCATCAGTCAGGTTGACCTTACTGTAATGGTGGTCCTCATAGGTGAACTCTTCCGTTGCTCCGTTCGGATAGTCAATGTTGGTAAGGCAGAAGTAGTCGCTGGCTGTCGTGCCGATGTTTTCCTCCCTTATGGTTATTCCTACAAGATATGTATATTGGGAATTGGGATACATCATATAGCATGAAGGATCTCCATTTGCTTTCAGGTCAACATAAGCCTGAGAACCGACGTACCCACTCCATGAGTCGCGTGGCATACATTCGCCATTCTGGTAGAATCCTTCTGCAAGTTTGGATTTCGAGAACTTGTATGAGTAAGTGAACTCGTATGGAGGAAGTTGGTTATTGGCAGCGTCGTATTGGGTGATGGATGACAGTTTGTGCCTACGGTCGCACCAGTTATATGGGTCTGCATACAAGCTTTCAAATAGGCCGGAGTTGTCAAGCTCATATCCTTTTACGAGAATGTTGTTTTCGTCTCTCAGCTCAATCTTGTTAATCCTTTTAGATCTCAATTCGTTTGTTATGGACCGGTCGCAAATTCCTCCTCTGTCGTACCTGATGTCAGCATCAAACGTGACTGATCCAAAGTCTGAGACTATGGATGCTATTCTTTTTGTACGGAATTTCTCAAAATGCGTTTCATCTTCTTCTGTCGAAAGGTCAACATACTCCTCCTCAGCATAATTAAACGAGAAGAGCCCGCCTTTAGTAGTTAAGATTCTTGAGAGGAACCAGGATGTGGATATATAACTACTGCTGACTGTTCTTTTTTCAGATGTTTCATAAAAGAACTTTGTTCCGTCGTCAGCAGTAATGCAGAAACCGGAGTCTGTGGGCTCAAACTTATACGATTCATCCGGATAAAGTGTTCCCCTTAACGTATCACCATTAATTGAAATGTCTATTGTTCCACTATGTCCGGGAAGCGAGTAAGTGTATTCATCGGGCATAGGGTCTTCTTGAATAAAGTAGATGAAATCATCATTGTATTCCCAATTGTCGAGGATATAACTGCCATTATGAAGATGCTCCTTGTTTGAGTTCCTGGTGTCGTAATCGTCAGAGCCTCTTATTGTCTTTGTGATGACACCTCCGGCCATTAATGACCATCCTAAGCCGACAGGTGATGCCTCTGTGCAAAAGGTGACGTCTCCGTTATAGAATGTAAGGGAGATAGGTAAGTCATAGCCTTTGCCCTTGAGTTCCATAAGAGGAATGCTCAGGGACAGTTGCCCCTTGCTAAGTGCTGTCTCTACCTTTATTGCAGTATTAAACTGATCGGCATTGACACTTGGGCGGATTATATCAGGGCCAACCTGTGCATATCCCAGAATTGACAAAAGGGACATGACTACAGATAATACGTAGGGTTTCTTGTTCATTCTATATGATGTGAAATTACCTATAATTCAACATATCCCCAGAAACACCAGCTGCCCCAAAGTATATTCAGACGGTACTCGCCACTATAGACGGCAGGAAGCTGTACGGTGCTGACATTCTCGGCTACAAACACTTCATAAATGACCTCATCGTCCTCGTCAACCAACTGCACCGTGTAGTCAGGATGGCTGCTGTTAATATATAAGGTGTAGCCATCGATGCTGACCGAGGGAATTGCAACAGGACCACGAGCGGGCTTGTTGCCTATCGCTGAATTGTCAATAATTTGAACACTTAATGAAATTTCAATCCCTTGAGCGTTCACATTTAAACACATCGGCAGGCTGACTGCCATGAACAGAATTAAAAAGAATCTTTTCATAATTACCTTGATTTAAAAATTTGCAGACGTAAAAGTAGGTAATTATGAAAAAGATGGTGAAATATAGGGGAAATAATAGTCAACAAAAAGTAAACACTTTTCTCTAACACGCTGACCGCCAAGAATTTTCTTTATTTGATATTTCGTGTCATTTTGTCAAAATCTTTGGCACTTCCTTCTTTTTGATTAAAAACCTTATCCAGAAGACGATAGCGTTTAACAGAAATGTTGGCAAGTGTCATACCTGTTAGTACGGCTATGTCTGAAGGAGAGAAATAGAGTCTGACCAACATGCACAGCCGATAGTCGCTATTTGACAAATTTGGACAGTAATGATATATGGTACTATGGAAATTGGGCAGGTGGTCTTCGAACATCATTTGCAATGCTTCCCAGTCGCTTCTCGTCACTCCCTCACGCGGATGTTGAGACAGATACAAGAAACGTTGATAAACGTTTGATTTGATGATTGTTCTTTCAAGTGTATTAGATTCTCTTTCGTTAAGTGTTTCATATTCTTCTAACCTTTGTTGCAATTGTTCGATATAGTCAGTCTTTTCCTGAATAAGAATGGTTGCCTGCTCGTCTTTGATTTGTTTCACTTTATGCAGGTCATCAAGAGCTTGTTCCATTTTTTCAATGTGGTGTCTATACTTTAGTTGCTGCTCTCGTATTTGCGCCTGCTTTCTACGTCTAAAATATAGGAAAGCAAAAATACTGGTTGTCAGGACAAAAACCAACACAAACAAAAGGATGATGATCATCAGACGGTTATGATTTGCTTCAGCTGTCTTCTGGCGGGCAATGCTCTGGTTACGGCTGTAGTTGTAAAGCGATTGCATGTGACGCAACTCGTCGGTCTCCTTCTCACGAAAGTGGGCATCGGTCGTTTCATAGGATAATTCTGCATACTTAGTCATGGAATCGCGTTGGCTATTCTGCTTATAAAGCATGTGTAATCCACGATAGGCACTTTCACGGTTGTTCAAGTCGTGAGTACTCAGCAACTCTTTCCGGAAGTAATACTCTGCAGAATCGTAACGGTTTATGCCTAAAAAATAACGTCCCTTTATTCCATAATAGATTTCTCGACCTCTTTCTATATTACCCAAACTATCAAAGAGGTCCGTTTGTGTCTCATATTTATCTAAGAAAAGTGGAGCTTCTTCACAACGCTGTAGATTAATCAGTGGTGAAACCATCCTACCACAACAAATAGCAGCAGACGTACTATCTCCATATATTTGATATGATTCTATCACATCCTTACATATAATAGTTGCAGAATCATACATCTCCATTATCTCATAAGTCGTAGACATTTGTTCTTTTGCATTCAGCGCACAAAGCGTATCCTTGGCACGCATGGCATTGGCATATTGCAGGTGCAACTCCTCTAACTGCTGGCGAGGCAGTAGTTGCTCACCTAACAGGGCTGCGGTCTGGGAATGTACGCGGCTGAGGGTGCGGAAATCACAGTCGGCGGCAGTAGTGTCGGCACACATGACGGCATCATGGAAGCAGTCAAGGGCATGGGGCGCTTCACCAAGGTCACGATAGACGCAGCCTAAGAGGTAGTGGGCGCGTACCTGTTCGTTGGCCGTGCCGTGGGCGTCGTAGAAGTCGGTCACGAGGTGCATGATGCTGTCGGAGGGTAGCGTGTCGTAGCACTTATTGGCAGCATCGGCCAACAGCAGGTAGTAGTACATGCGGTCACTCCTGGACGACGGGCAGTCCATCTTACGGAGCTGCACCAATGCACTGTCGGCATTGACGTCAATTAGGCTGTCAATGTCTGTGAGCACAGCATCGTACCGCTGTCCGCAGCCGTACAGCAGCAGCGCGCAAAGGCACGTAATAACAACGTAGCATCTCTTCATGGGCAGTGGAAAGCTGTTACCGGTTGTGCACCAACAGATAGCCGAAGGGACCGGTGGTGGTGGCAACGTACTGGGTGAGGTTGACGTCGCCAGACTCACCGTCCTGTATCACACCGCGGTTGTTCATGTCGTAATGCTTGTTGCAGTTGCTACACGTGGCAATGCCACTGACGGCCATGGTAAGCGGATAACGGGGATTGGTGTAGCTGGCGTGGCGGCGCACGCAGTTGGGACACTGCAGGTCGTAGGCCGCGAAGCCACCGTTGGGAGAATCGTTGAGCGTCTGATAGCCAACGATGATGCCATTGTTTACACCTATGACATAGGCTGTCTGCCGTTCGAGGGCCGTCTCTTTCTGTTGCGACGTGAGGCCCTGATTGTTCTTGAAGTTCAGGTAAGTGACGCCAGCGCTCATCGACTCGCTAATCTGACAGAACACGCCACGCGACTGCGCATTCATGGCAGAGGCGAGTGCCGGGTCGAGGTAGTTCGCATTCTGATAAGCGAAGTAACAGGGCTGGCTGCTGTACTCGTTCTCAGCGTTGCAGGAGGATAGAGTGAAGAGTGAAGAGTGAAGAGTAAAGAATACTGCACACAACAACAAGTTGTGACGTAACTTCCTGCAAGCCATGAGGGCGGTAGCAAATTTTTCACTCTTCATTTTTCACTCTTCACTTAAAAGTTTCTTTTCCGCATCACTGACACGTTCGAAGTGGAACTGACTGAGCACGCTGTCCATGAGGGCAGCGATGCGGTCGTTACAGAGGTTGCCGAGGCTGCCCTCGTGGGTGTGGTGAATGTTCTTGTTGGGCGTGAAACGGCCGGCCTCGATGTCGAGTCCCACCTTCTTGTAGGCATCGCGGAAGGGCAATCCTTCTGACGCCAGGCGGTTCACCTCCTCCACCGAGAACATCGGGTCGTACATGGGGTTGTCGAGGATGTGTTCGTTGACCTCCATCTTATTGATGATGTAGGCGGTCATCTGCAGACAGTCCTCCAGTTCGTCGAAGGCCGGCAGGAACACCTCCTTGATAATCTGCAGGTCGCGGAAGTAGCCGCAGGGCAGGTTGTTCATGATGAGCGTCACCTGCTGGGGCAGCGCCTGGAGCTTGTTGCTCTTGGCACGTATGAGCTCGAAGACGTCAGGGTTCTTCTTATGGGGCATGATGCTCGATCCTGTAGTACACTCCTTGGGCAGCTTCACAAACGAGAAATTCTGCGAGTTGAACAGACAGGCATCGAAGGCGAGCTTGGCCAGCGTGCCGGCGATGGTAGCCAGCGCGAAGCCCACGTTACGCTCGGTCTTGCCGCGTCCCATCTGGGCATACACCACGTTATAGTCCATCGTGTCGAAGCCCAGCAGGTCGGTGGTCATCTGACGGTTCAGGGGGAAGCTGCTTCCGTAGCCGGCAGCGGAGCCGAGGGGGTTACGGTTGGTCATCCTGTAGGCAGCCTGCAAGAACAGCATATCGTCGCACAACGACTCGGCATAGGCGCCAAACCACAGGCCGAACGAGCTGGGCATGGCCACCTGCAGGTGGGTATAGCCGGGCATGAGCAAGTCCTTATAGCGGTTGCTCTTCTCAATGAGCTCGTCGAAGAGCGTCTTCACCTGACGGGCAATGTCGATGAGCCGGCTGCGCGTAAAGAGCTTCAGATCGACCAGCACCTGGTCGTTGCGAGAACGGCCGGAGTGAATCTTCTTGCCCATGTCGCCCAGCTTACGGGTGAGCATGAGCTCCACCTGTGAGTGGACATCCTCGATGCCGTCTTCGATGACGAACTCGCCACGCTCGCACACAGCGTAGATGTTACGGAGCTCTGCCAACAGCTGCGGCAGCTCGTCCTTGCCGATGAGTCCGATGCTCTCCAGCATGGTGATGTGGGCCATGGAGCCCAACACGTCGTATTTGGCCAGATAGAGGTCCATCTCGCGGTCACGACCTACGGTGAACCGCTCTATCTCCTTGTTAATCTCAAAGTCTTTTTCCCAAAGCTTCATAATTCTAGTGAAGAGTGAAGAGTGAAGAGTGAAGAATTTGCTTCCGCTCTTCCATTCTCACTCAGTTTTTATCAGGTTATTCTTTTTAGTTGTTTTTATTGATGAAACAAGTAGAGCCATGATTTCATTACAATCAGCTGCCATACTTTCAAAACCTTTATCGTCAAGAAAATCTGTGTCGTGTAAAAGATTTAGCCAATTCATCGTCTCATTAGCCTCTTTTAGTGCTATGTGAAGTTTCGAAATAAAGTCTGAAGGACTTTGCGCAAATTCAGATTCATGAACATTGGCAGAGATAGATGTTCCCGATCGTAGTACCTGTTTGTATATGGCCTGTAACTTCCAGTCGCAGTCGGTAAAATGCAGAAACATCTTGACTATCCTTATAGCAAAAGCATAGCTTTTTTGATGCAAGGGACCTCCTTCTCTGTTATAATGTATCATACGCGGTAGCAAATTCTTCACTCTTCATTCTTCACTCTTCACTCATACGGAATCTGCGCCAGTGCATCGGCAATCTTCTCCAGACCGTCCTCCAGGGGACCGCTTACCATGCCCTTCAACATGAAGGGGATGTCGGCCTTCAGCGTAAGCTTCATCTTGCTGGTGGTCTCCGTGACGGGCAGCACCTGAATCCACAGGTTGAAGGGCAGCGGCGACTGTGCCGTCTCAAACTTGATGCACTTGGGCTCCTCACGCTCACAGATGCGCAGGGTGATATTTCCGACGGGATCTGCGCTGATGGTCACAGAGTCCTTGTCGAACGTGAAGTCCTTGACTTTATCCTCGGGCACGCGGTCACGTACCTTTTCCAGATTCGACAGGTCGCTCAGGTTGCGATAGACCGCCTCCTGAGGATAGGGAATCTGCTTGATGCTACTTTCAAATTTTGTCATTTCAATTTACAATTTGACAATTTACAATTTACAATTTACTGCCTCCATGTAGATGGGCTTTTACGCCATTCCTTCAACACTTCAATCTCTTCAGGCTTGATGTAGCCCGTGGCGGCAGCCTGCTCCACAACGGCATTGTAGTCGCTCAGGGTAACGAGCTTCACACCAGCTTCGCGGAAAGCCTCTTCAGCCACAGGGAAACCGTAGGTGAAGCTGGCCACCATGCCGATGACCTCCACACCGTAGGCACGTAGCGCAGCCACAGCCTTCAGGCTGCTGCCACCCGTGGAAATCAGGTCTTCCACGACGATGACTTTCGCGCCCTGCTGCAGTTCGCCCTCCACCTGATTGCCCATACCGTGATCTTTCGGCTTCGGACGAACGTAGGCGTAGGGCAGTCCCAGTTCGTCGGCCACCAGCGCACCCTGTGCAATGGCACCTGTTGCCACGCCGGCAACAGCCTCTGCCTCAGGGAAATGTTCCTGAATGGCATGACACAGCTCCAGCTTGACGAACGAGCGTACGTCAGTAAAGCCGAGCGTCTTGCGGTTATCGGTATAAATAGGTGACTTCCAGCCCGATGCCCACGTGAACGGGTCGCTGGGTTGTAGTTTGACTGCCTTGATCTCCAGCAGCTTTGCTGCAAATAGTTTCTTGATTGCGTCCATAAAAATGCTTGGATATTGTTCGTTGTAAGGTGCAAAGGTACGAAATTTAGTGAAGAGTGAAGAGTGAAGAGTGAAGAATTTGCTGCCGCTTAACCATTTTTAAGTGAAGAGTGAAGAGTGAAGAATTTGCTGCCGCTTAACCATTTTTAAGTGAAGAGTGAAGAGTGAAGAGTGAAGAATTTATTACCTTTGCACTTCAAATGAAACAAAGACAAAGACTTTTCCTATTCCTGACGCTCTGGCTGATGTTGCTTGCAGCACCCCTGCAGGCACAGAAGATTACAGGAGTGGTGACCGATGCAGAGACGGGCGACAGCATCGCCTATGCTAGCATCGTCTATCAGGGACACCATATCTCTGCCGTCTCCGACTACTACGGCCGCTACAGCATTGACCGCCACGAAGGGTGGAACATCACCGTGAGTGCCGTGGGCTATGCCACACGCATCATCTCCATCAACGCGAAGACCAAGAAAGTGCTCAACGTAGCCCTGAAGCCCGACGACCAGACCATTGCAGAGGTTACCGTCACCCAGAAGCGCGAGAAGTACAGCCGCAAGAACAATCCTGCCGTGGAGCTCATGAAGCGCGTGGTGGCTGCCAAGAAGCTCGCCGACCTGAGTGTCAACGACTTCTACACCTACAACAAATACGAGAAGATTACCCTGTCGTTCAACGACCTCAAGCCAGAACAGTTAGAGACGGGCATATTCAAGAAGCACCCCTGGCTTGTGGACCAGGTGGAGACCAGTGCTGCCACTGGCAAGATGATTCTGCCCATCAGCGTTGATGAGACCGTTTCGCAGAAGGTCTATCGGCGCAACCCGCACGCAGAGAAGACCATCATCCAGGGACAGACGTCGCGCGGACTTAACGACTTCTTCCAGACGGGCGATATCATCAATACCGTCGTGAAGGACGTCTTTACGGACATCGACATCTATCAGGACCGCATCCGACTGTTGCAGCGGCCGTTCATCTCGCCCGTGTCAGAAGAGGGCATCGGCTTCTACCGCTACTACATTGAGGACACGCTGACCATCGAGCGCGACTCGTGCATCCATCTGCACTTCCTGGCCAACAACCTGCAGGACCGTGGATTCCGTGGCGACTTGTATATCCTGAAGGACTCCACACTACACGTACGCCGCTGCGAGATGACTATCCCCCAGCAGAGTAACGTCAACTTCGTAGAGAACGTCAAGATACTCCAGGACTACGAACAGCTGCCTGACGGACAGTGGGTGCTCACCAAGGACGACATGACCACCGACCTCAGTCTGGTGAGCTTCATCAGCAGTTTTACTGTTACCCGTACCACACGACTCACCGACTACGCCTTCGAACCCTTGCCTGCCAAGCTGTTCAAGGGCAAGACCAACGAGGTGACCGAGGCCGACGCACAGATGCGTACGGACGAGTTCTGGAACCAGTACCGACAGGTGCAGCTCACGAAGAGCGAGGGTTCTATGGACACCTTCATCAAGAATGTGGAGAACGTCAAGGGCATCAAGTATGTCATCTTCGGACTCAAGGCGCTCATGGAGAACTCCGTAGAGACAAGCACGCCCAACTATGTTGACCTGTGCCCCATCAACACCATCCTCTCGCAGAACTACGTCGATGGATGGCGCAGCCGACTGAGCGTCAAGACCACCGCCAACCTTAGCAAGCACTTCTTCCTGGCCGGCTACTACGGACGCGGATGGGGCAGCCATAAGAACTACTACAATGCAGAATTCACTTATTCGCTAAACCCGAAGAAGTACCTGCCCCACGAGTTCCCCAAGCGCACGCTGACCCTGCAGGCCACACGTGACGTCTGCTCACCCAGCGACCGTTTCCTGCAAACCGACAAGGATAACTTCCTGGTAGCCATGAAGTGGGCGGAGAACAATAAGATGATGCTCTACAACCGCTTCGGTGCCACCTTTGAGTATGAGACTGACTGGGGCCTGCGTGCATCCATCACGGGCAAAGTGGAGGAGAACGAAGCCTGTGGTGCCATGTCGTTCCGCACGCTCGACATGCCGCCGCTGACAGACTTCAACAAGAGAGGTAACGGCGAGTACATGCACACCACCGAGGTCACCATGCGACTGCGCTATGCCCCTGGCGAAACCTACATCAACAACAAGCTGCGCCGTCGTGTCATCAATCTCGATGCACCGGTGTTCATGCTGTCCCACACCATTGGCTTCGACGGTCCCCTGTGGGGCGAGTACCGCTACAACTACACCGAGGCACACATCTTCAAGCGCTTCTGGCTCAGCAGCTGGGGAAAGATTGACGTTGACCTCAAGGGCGGTATTCAGTGGAACATTGTCCCCTACCCCTTGCTCATCCACCCCGCGACGAACCCGTCGTACATCATCCAGAAAGAGACCTTCAGCCTCATCAACACGATGGAGTTCCTGAACGACCGCTATGCGTCACTCATGGTATCGTGGGACCTTAATGGTAAGATATTCAACCGCCTGCCACTCATCAAGAAGCTCTACCTGCGCGAGTATATCGGCTTCCGTATGCTCTGGGGTACGCTGACTGACGGCAACAACCCCTACATACCTGAGAATGTGGGTGACAACAGGCTCATGCACTTCCCCGAAGGCTGCTACGTCATGGATCCGGAGAGGCCATACGCCGAACTGGTTGTGGGACTGCATAACATCTTCAAGTTCTTCCGCGTAGAGTACGTACGTCGTCTTAATTACAACGACCTGCCCACCAGTCCCAAATGGGGACTACGCTACGCACTCAGCCTTACATTCTAAGCCGTTGCTTCAGCTGTACGTGAATCCTAAGGTCAGCACGCTGAAGCGGATGTTGTGTGCCTTAGGGTGCAGCGCCTGTGCACAGGCAATGAGCGTGGCACCCGTCGTGGTCACGTCGTCAATCAGGAGCACATGTTTTCCCTGTAGCGTCTCGGGCGAGAGGGCCTGGAACTGCTGCTCGACGTTCTTCAGTCGTTCCCAGCGATCGAGCTGTGTCTGACTCTGGGCGAAGTGCAGGCGTTTCAGGATGTTCTTCTCAACCCTGAGCCCCGTCGCCTGACTCACACCTTCGGCAATCAGCACGCTCTGGTTGTAGCCGCGCTGCCGTTCACGTTCCTTTGCCAAGGGCACGGGTACGATGACGTCGATGCCCTCAAAGAAACCGCTCTCCTTGATTTCCTGAGCGAACGCCTGTCCCAAGGAGGTGCCGATGTCGGGCTGTTTATGGTACTTCAGGTCGTAGAGGATGTTACTTGTGAGCGTGTGGGGAGCATAATAGAACCAGGCAACAGCCCGCTCAATGGGAATGAGTCCCCAGAAGAGCTGTGCCATCGGGTTATCAAGGGGCTTCTTGTGAAAGTGGGTGCGAGGTAGTTGGACATTACACTCCCGACAGAGGAAGTCCTCATCCACCTCCAGCCGACCATCGCACATGACACAGGAACGTGGCGCTATCAGGTCAAACAGACTCGTCCAGATACTCGTCTTCATTCTCCACATCAAGGCATTGTCTAATAATGTCAAACGTAAAGCCACGGCCCAGTGCAAAGCGGATAAGCTTCTGGTTCCGCTCGTAGTCGCTCTGCGCCTTCACGCTACGCTGCTTCTGCTTCAGCAAAGGGCGCAGCACGTTGAGGTACTCTGCATCGCTGACCTCACTGAGCACACGCTTACGGATGTCCTCGTCAATGTGCTTCTGCCACAGTGCTTGCTCCACCTTACGCGCACCCCATTTGTTGTAGCGTATCTTGTCGAGCACGAAGGCACGGGCATAGCGCTCATCATCCACGTAGCGGTCCTTCACCAGCCGCGCCATGATGCGAGCCTGCGACGCGTCGTCCAGCTCCCAGCGGCACATCTTCTCCAGCATCTCCCACTGACAGTGCTCACCCTGTGCACAAAGTGCCGACAGGCGTAGCAGTGCTTCCTTTTCTGTTATCTCCTTCATGACTGTTGGGCTTTTAGCATTCGTTGTTTTCCGAACTGGTCGGCCTTCACCTCTATCTCCGTGAAGCCCATGCCAGCAAGCATCGCCACCAGTTCGTCCCTGTATGTCGGATTGATTTCAAAGTACAGCTGTCCCTTGGGCAACAGTGCCTCGCGTGCAAAACGGGCGATGGCGCGGTAGAACAGCAGCGCATCGTCGTCAGGCACGAAGAGCGCCAGTTCCGGCTCATGGTCGAGCACGTTACGCTCCATCAGTGCCTTCTCCTTTTCGCAGATATAAGGCGGATTGCTGACGATAAGGGAGAAGGATTTTTGAGGAGAGAGGAGAGAGGAGAGAGGAGAGAGGATGTCCACCTGCTCGAAGGTTACGTTGGCACCCAGTCGTCGGGCATTCTCGCGGGCCACGGCAAGCGCTTTCTCTGAGATGTCCCATGCCGTCACCTCTGCCTCCGGCAGTGCAAGTGCCAATGTGATGGCTATGCAGCCAGAGCCTGTGCCGATGTCAAGGATTTTGGGTGATGGCTGAAGGCTGAAGGCTGAGGGCTGAGGGCTGAGGCTCCACTCACATAGTTCGTAGGTCTCGGGGCGTGGTATGAGGACGTCGGGCGTCACGGTGAACCAACGACCACCAAACTCAGCCTGTCCTAAGACATACTGCACGGGCTCGCCCTGTTCCAGTCGCTGTGCCAGCCATTCCACCTCATCCTGCGGCACCTCGGCATCACGACCCATCAGCAGATCGCTCAGCATGAGACCGTACCTTACCTCAAAGACCATGCGGGCAATGGCTTTCGCCTCGCCTTCGCCGTATAGTCCCGTCAGTCGGCCCCAAAGCTCTGCATAGGTCATATCTTACTCCGTCACAATCTTCTTGCCTATCTGTACATGCGTATCGCCAGTAACCTCTGCAGCATTACCGCCGCCATAGACGTTACCCGTGATGTTGGCACCCTTAACGACGTGGGTACGTTCAGATTCTGAATCTGCAGGAGGCGTCGCAAATACCACATTGTCGCCCGTCGTCGTTCCGATGTTCACATACGTGCTACCTACGACCTTTGCCGAATTACCGCCGCCATAGACGTTATTGATGCCACCAATAGAGCCAGTCGTGAAGGGCGGCAGATAGACGTCAACGGTCTTTGCATCGACAATTCTGTTGCCATCTTCATCCGTGACGAAACCACCATCAGCATTACGCCTGAACTCCGAGAAGGAAATGGTCTGATTACCAGTATGAGTGTTTGCCCTGGTGACCTCCGTTGCCTGCGTAGCACCGAAGTCACGGCCCGCGCAGACGTTAATGTTCACCTCCGTGTCACCCGTAACAATAGCTGTTTGTCCGTAGCCACCGCCATAGACCTCGCCGATGCTCGAGAACGAACGGACGTTCAGCGTGGGTCCCTGGCGCTCTGTGGAAGAGCCGGGCTTTAGCGGACCCAGGTAGGGAGCCTGGTTACCACCGCCATAGAGCTGTCCAATGGTAATGAGGTGACAGCCCGTCTCCTCGATGTTCACCGTGATGGTACCGTGGATGGTTCCGCTCACGTTGTTGCCGCCAAACACACGGTCGAAGTTACCGTTGGTAATACTGAGCGTCACGTTGTTGTTAATATCAGCATTCTCAGCACCTCCGTAAGCATTCTTCAAGCCAGGGATACAAGCCATCTCCAGTCGCGACTGTCCGTCCATCGTGGCACTCTTACCGCCACCGTAGGCCTCATCGACCTTGAAGTCACAGCCGCCGACCTCTTCGAGCATCGTCACCGCAATCTGGCGCACGTTACCCTTGGTGTTCGAACCGCCATAGACTCGATGGATGCGTCCGCCATTGATGTTGACGTTGGCTGCTCCCGTACCATAACCATAATTGGATGCTCTGTTCTCTGGCGTATCTGTATCTCCTTCCACGTTATCCACGTATGCATGGAAGCCGACGTTAGCACCCGGGTTATCCAGCAGGACACCATTAATGGTAATCTTGTCCTTACCGTTACCACCTCCGAACACCTCTTCTATCTCGTAGGTAGCATTCACCTCCACCAACGTGGCAGGCGTGGAGGCAGCATTACCACCGCCATACACCTGTCGAATACTGGTCAGGCCGCAACCTTCGATGATGACATGTGCCTTGCCGTTCACAAGGTCTGTCGGCTTATATTCCGCCAGGTTTCCACCGCCATAGACGGCAGCCACCTCGTAGGAGTGTTGTGAGTCGTCGATATTATTCAGCGCAGCCTCTATAGCAGCAGCATTTGTCAGACCATATCCAGTCCTATAGTGACCGTCATAGCCCTGCGTACGATGGATATGCACGGTAACCGCTCCGAGCGGCGTACCATTCAGGTTGTTACAGCCGAAGATGTTTCCCTTCACCACGCAACCCGTGGCATCGGCCGCAATATCTTTATTCAAATCTACGTTAGCATCGCCCACGGTGGCAGCCACAGCTGTCACGGCAGGCTTATAGTCTGGCTGTCCCTCTGTACCCTCTGCTTCAGCCGCCAGACGGCCCATTCCTCCGCCATAGACATCGCCTTTGACAGTGCCACCCTTCAAGTTCACATGCGTAGCTCCATCCACGCTGGCCAGTGCTCCTCCGCCATAGACATCGGTCGCGGACGTTGTACCTTCAATGTTAACCGTCACCGTACCCTGTACCGTACCCAGGTTCTCAAGTGACTCTTCGGTAAAGATGTACTTGCCGCTGATGGGATTGGATGTTGACAACGACTCGTCATTCGTCCAGGTGTAAGTATTGTAGGTTCCACTATTCTCCGGGGTAGGTGTAATGATGCCCGTGTAGATATCAATCTTGGGGTATTCCTTGTCTCTTGCATAGATAGTTACCTGAGGTATCTCGGCAGAGAAACCTGCACCAAAGACAGACCCCAGCACTTCGGTATCCGTCAGCGTAGAAGTGACGTCACCGATCACACCACCCAAGTTTCCAGCACCATAGAAGTTGGTAAGCACCTTACAGTTTTTGAGATTGTTGGTAACAGGACCGGTGTTGGTGGCAGAGAACTGGGCTGCATAGAAATAAGTTCGGAACACGGCAGAGTCAGGTGAGGTACCCGCCGATGCATTAACTATCTCCATTTCATAGTCAGCCATATAACCAGTAACCTTGTTACGATATTCACCGGGGTGATAAGCGTTCACCGCACCTTGGTTGTTACCTGTAGCCGTCCAATTATAATTAGTTGCCTTCGTTGTATTGTCTCTCGAATCGTACTGTACATAGCTGGTACCACCGTTTCCGCCACCGTAATAGACGCCAAAGGTAGTACCCGTAGCGTTGGTAATGACCTTTTTACTATTCGCCGGGGTAGTTTCGTCAATGTTCATATCACCGAACTTGGGACCACCGCAGTACTTTGTCACCAGACTATTGTCGATGGAAACATTGATGTTGCCCGTAACCAACTGATTGGAGAGCGTGCTGCCACCATAAAACTCCTGAATGATGGAATGGTTGATGATAAACGTGACATCACCATCAATACCTTCTTTACCAGCAGCTGCAATCTGCTTGAAACTACCGCCATCAATATAACAGTGAGGATTATCTTTATTAGGTGTTACACTTTCATTATAATTGCCTGTGAGGTACAGATTATCAATTCTTCCGCCGAGAACATTGACGGCACAATGGCGAGTTGGAAAAGCTGCCGTATTTCTCACATGCGCACCAGGCGTAAAAGACGGCATATAGACATTACCGCCAATAATAATGTAATTGATGCGGTCATTAGCTTCTTTCTTCGATGCAGTGCCTTTGCAATACTGATCGAAAATACCACCATTTAATATAAGAGGTGCATCTATATCACGGTTGCTGGTTCCAAACTCAAACTGGCCGAAGTGTATCAACGAAGTCTCTGTCACCTCGAAATGACCAAGGGGACGGTGACAACCCAGAGAAAAAAGCTGCCTAGAACCATCTTCCTTCATAGCCATACCCAATTCGACCACAGGAAGGAAATCAAAACGGACAGGACAAATATCTTGTCGGCCTGTTTTTTGATTTATCTGCCATTCCAGGCAATAGTCAGGTTCACCATCGCAGTCAAGATCGGCACTCATAATTGTTACACCATCCGCTTTTGCGCTACCTTTTACATCCTTGTTACTGACGCGATACTGATGATTGCCCACAAGTACTATGGCATTATCATATACTTTACCACCACTGGGAATATTACTTGAGATAGTACCATTATTGACCGTTAGACTTCCTGGAGCTGTGCGGTAGCCCGCAGGTGCAAAGTGAATACCTGCGCTTTCTCCTGGAATGCCTGGATTTCCATTCGAAAAATAAACGCGGTCGTAGCTATGGTCTGTATTATCCATGTAGATGGCCGTTGCCCAGTGTGCCGTGATAGTAATGTTCTCTACGCCATCGGGCACATAGTAATATCCACCTTGTGCGAAGAGGCGCTTCTTGTCCTTCTCCGTACATCCACGGTCTGCAAAGTTGTAGCCGTCTTGCCAGTCTTCAGTAAATGTTCCGGCAGTTCCTCCCGACACACTTGTGATATCCCATCCAGTCACAACCATGTTGGTATAGTTGTCGCCGTATATCTCACTCCAGGTCTCGCCATCGGGATTGCCAAATACCTCGTTGTAGTATGGCAACTTGATTTTGCCGTAACAATAGTCCTCGTTACTCAGGTCCATCGCCGTGATGGGAATATCCTGATAGGTTGAGCCTGAGTGGTTGTCACCACCCTTGATATAGACCCTGAGGCTGCCAAATGTCTGTCCCTCGGTCTTGGGTTCACCCTTTGCCGTGAGGTCGTCTCTGGTAAGTGACTCACGATTGACCCATTGTTTTGTTGTTGCGTCAATACGTTTTGTAGGACTGGGGTTGATGACCGAGACATAAAAACCTGCCGGCTTAAGGATAGGATAAGGGGCTATAGACTGATCAAGCACCCATTTACCCATCAGCGAAGCATCTTTGTCTATATTCTGTACGTCAGCAACGGGCAGTGTGCTTGGTGCTACATCCGACTTTACCCACCATCCACACAACTCACGATTGGAGTTCAGCAGATAGCGATAGTATTCATAGTGTGTCAGGTATTCCTCCTTGGCAGGCCATGAACAGTTGTAATGATCATTGTCTGCCAAACCCAAGTTGGCTTCTGCACGATAGAAATCATAGTTATTGATGCCTGTAGCACCTGTATTCAGCATCTTTGCGCCACCATATACTGGCCACCTGTTCGTTCCAGAAGTGATATTTCCATAGAACATACAGTTCACTACAGCAGTCTTCAGGTTGGTATAATATCCACCCGTGTTGGCAGCAGTTGAGCCCGCTTCATTATGTCCCACAATACCTGCCACGTCAGTACCACCCGTAATCTTGGCATAGCTAAAGCAGTTGATGACACGCGAATCGCCTTTCAGCCATCCCACGAGACCGCCACAATAACTATTACTGCCACCTGTGCTTTCCACATACGATGACTCGTTGGCTGCCACATATATATTATTGGTAGGTAATATGCCACAGTTATAGATACGGGTGTAGCCCTCTGCTGTTCCTACTATGGCTCCTGCAGGACCACTCTGGCTAATCTGCACATCCTGTAGCATGACATTCCTGACAACACCACCATGAAGACTGGCAAACAAAGGTTTCCTCAAACCACTGATGACATGATAGTCACCATCAAAGACACCTGTAAAGCCACTGATACTGGCATTAAGGCTGCTGGCATCAATGTCGGCAGTAAGGATACAAATGTCATCCAGATGTGAACCTATGGCATTGAGGTCAGAGATGCTATTGATGAAATAGCCCAGACTGACCGTAAGCTCTGCCACACAGGAAGCTTCCTTGCCCGCAGCCTTGGCAATGGCACGATAAGTTTTTTCCCCACTGCCACTTTCCAGGGTGATAGGACCGGTGTATAGCGTGCTGCTTGTGGTGGGATTGGAGCCGTCAGTCGTATAATAGATGCTGCCATTACCTGTCATGGTGATGGTTATACCATTCCTGCTAATGGTGGGCATCGCAGTATATGGGGGCACGTAATTGTAAGTCGTAACCTCCGATTTGACATTTCCATTGTATGCTACAGCTTTGATGGTGGCACTCTCGTTGAGTGCAAAAGGAGATGAGTAGGAATGGCTGTTATTGTTGGGTTCGCTACCATCGAGAGTGTAATATACCTCTAAGCCTTCATCTGCCGTGATGGTTACCTTGTTAGAGCAGTCAGTAGGTAGAGTAATGACAGGACTGGTAGGCCTACCCACAGCCTCTGATGCTGTTTTTGTCAATACCAACCCATAACGGGCAACTACAGCATTCACCGTATATCTTCCCGTGACCGCAACAGCACTGCTACCATAGGTATGGGTTTTGCTACCTCCGACAGTTGGAGTGCTACCGTCAGTGGTATAGAGGATGTCATATCCTGCAGGCAACAGGTCATAACTGATGGTAAATGTGTTTGCGTCAGGATCATAATTGATAGTTGGAGCAGGCAATAGGTCAGAAGACTCGAGAAACCATTTAGAACCAGCTGCATTATTCGCATCCTTGTCGTATAAACCAATCAGGCCACCAATATAAAACCCTTTTTCTTCTAAATTACCATAATAATAAGGTTGATTCTCTTTTGATGGGTTTAAGTACATGTATCCCGTCGTCTTGTTCTTGGGATTTATGCTGTATGGTATCGGATCTCCACTATGAGCTGTAAATGTGAACAAATGGTTGTCACCACGGGTTGTGTTCGTGGTCGTTTCCATGTGGAAGGTACGACGACTGCTGTTATTAGCCACGCCAGTGTTCAACGTCATATACTTACCCGTAAGAATATGGATGAGGTAGTAATAGTCACCTTCTTTGACAACCGCCCACATTGAATTATTGTCCTTCTTGGTTTTAAAGGTGGTCACCAATGGGGTGTTAGCATCAGGAGAACTTTGGTTATTTCCCGGTCCCCATGCCCATCGATTTGGGGCAATGCTACTATCCCCACCATTGGAGGCTGGCACCAAATACCAGTTATTGGTTGCATTTGAAGGATTGAATGTACTGTTGACAATATAGTAAACACCTGAATCCTGCCCCCACGCCGATGTAACCACCAGCAGGAGGAGTAGTGGGAGAAGTCTTGCTATGTCGTTTATCTTGTTCATTTTACAATTACCTTTTTCTTGTTAACAATGAAGACGCCACTATTGACGCGTGTCTCAACGGTCTCACCGGGTTGGATGGTGAAGATGGAGACGCTCTGACCAGCCGTGTTGTAGATGTGTACAGGAGCCTCTTCGTCAAGCGTTGACGATACGATAATCATATGGTCATTCACGGTGATGTTCAGCTGACCGGCGCGTATGATGCCGTCGCCAGGCTCCTCTGTTCCGTGCATGTCTGACTGTTCGTTCGAGAAGACAATCCTACGCTTCACCGACGAGCCGGAGCTCTTCACAAAGTACGGACGGAAGGCAGGCACATCAACCGGTGCATTCTCCAGGAGACTGTACTCACTACCGTCAGCCGACAGCGCGTAGTTGCCGTCGCTGGCTGCCAGTTCCGTGTTCAGGTAGCTCGGCATGAAGGTATATTTTGAATACTTCACACCTGTCAGCTCATCGTCGCTCACGCCAATCGTTACACCCGGCGCCGATGCAAACGTGATGTACTGCTTTTGCAGTCTGCCTGGTATCGGCAGTGCAGTATTGACAGGCTCGAACGTGCCACTGAGGTCGAACTCATAATACGTGACACCCGGGAATCCGATGATGTAAGGCGTGCCCTTCGTCAACAGCGGATAATGCTCATACTCACGTACATCTTTATAATAGGTCTGGTAGATGTCTTTGTTCTGGTCATGCTGGTCATGTCCTTCCGAAGCCTTGTAGTAGTAATCCCACAGGAAGGTGTTTGCCACCTCCTTTTCAGGATCAGCATTGCTGACACTCGGATAGGTGAATTGGGCAACAACGGGGTCTTTCGACGTGTCGATACCCGTATATTCACGCAGCCAATACTCATGTCCGGTGGTGCTGCCCTCGAAGAAGTGCGTCAGCTCACCCTTCTGGTGCGTGGTTACCAGCTCGGCAGTGAACGGCAGGCAGACGCCCTCCCAGCCCTTAGTACGGTCAACGTAGAGGTCAGGCCTGCGCTGATGCCACATGCGATTACTTTCACCGAACGTGTATCTGAACGGTGCATTGAAGTCCTGTCTGTCAACCAGGAAGTGGTCGAGCGAAGCAATGAAGTTGGTTCCTGACTTCTGTACCCAGTGACCATGTATGAGCACGTCGTCCAGCAGGGCTACGGTGCGGTAGGTAGCATTCGTCTCCGAGAAGCCAGTCTCCGCCAGATAGTTCTTCACGACGGTTGCCGTCCGGCCGCCAGCAGAGGTACCCGTTGCCTCGGTATATACCAAGAGATTCTGCGTGAGGTCGGCATTCAGGAAGCCCGTCAGACCCGTGTCGTCGAGCAGTGGCGGGAAGAAGGCTCCGTTAGTCAGCTCTGCATACGGTGCCCCCGTTACAAATTCCTTCTTATAGCCGCCAGTCACATCATTGGTTCCCGTAAAGTCAATGGCGGTCATGCCTCGGTAAGCCTCAATGGTAGCATCTCCCTTCTTGCTCTTTGCAAAGACTGCATACGGATTGAAGTGAGCCACCCGCATCTTGCTGTTACGGAAGTAGGCCGGTGCACGGAGCACGCGGTTTCCTAATGCTGACGTCTGTATCAGATCACCGTCCTTGACAATGCGCGACGGCAGTTCCTGATAGGTAAGACCATCCACATGTCCGTAGTTTAGTGCCTGTCCGAAGAAGAAATAGTCGTCAGGCCAGATGGGAGTATATTTCTCCGTCTCCTCCGAGTAGCGCACGTCGGTATCGTCAGGAATGGTTCCGTTGGCATAGATGAAGTCACCGTCCTCAAAGCGTTCGCTGACGTACGTCTCGCCAATAGCGGTAAGATCGGTCGGTTTGTTGCGGTCGAAGCGCTCCTTGAGGTAGAAGCCGTTGAGGTCGTAGGCCACCTCACCGTTGTAGAACGAACGGTCAGGCATCTGTATCGGCTTGCCATTGTTCAGGGCCGTTCCCGTAGGCACGGTGTAAGCGTTGCTCTCGGGGTAGTAGCAGTTCACGACCTGTACCAGTTCGCCCTCCGTACGTGACGGATTGCCAAACAGCGCATAGTGGCCAACACCCGTGACGGGCGTGCCGGTGGTCTTGATCCAGCAGTTCTCCAAGTAGCCCATACCCGTCTCAGCAATACCTGCACTTGTGAACGAGCCCGTAACACCCAGGTTATAGACGTCGCCACACAGGTGGTTGAACAGCGAGCTGGTGAGTCCACTGATGGTGTAGCCGTCGCCGTGCAGCGTGCCCGCGAAGCACTCACCATCGTTGTTCGCAATAGGAGTCCAATCGCCAGTATGACTGATGTCAGTACGCAGGAAGAACTCCAGGTGCTGGCAGTCGCCTACCTGCTGTCGTTCGAGCGGACTGTGTCCTGGCACTGTGCCGCCATGACTGAGCGTGAAGAGGTTGGCCAACTGGTCGAGTCCGTTGGTGCCGTCAGCGCTGTAGTCGTTGATGTAAATCTTCGGGTCGCGCTTCACGTCCTTGTGGTCAATGTAGTAGTGGTGCTCCACATCATCCATCACAGCCTTCAGGTCGTGGTAGTTGGCCACGCTGAACTGTACAGGGTTCGAGTAGGTCTTACCGATATAGCTCTTCGCATAGTATGCCACGTAGTAGCCATCCTGATACCAGTACATCGGCGTATCGTTGTTCTTGTAAGGCTGTCCGTTGCGGTGGTACTCGGCATCCGTGTGGTTGTCGTAGATTTCCCATCCGCCACCCAGCAGCTCGTAAGCACCCGGGGTGACCTTCGGCTGGTTCATGCCGACCGTCGTGCCAGGCAGCACGGTCGGTGGCGGCAGCAGCTGATCGACGATGGGTGCGCCGCTCTCGAACTGCAGGTGGATGTTCACGACGTGCAGCTCGTTCTGCAGGTTCACGTTGTCGCCCGAGTCGTCACCCTCGTTGTAGGTGTACTGGTAGATGACGGTGATGACCTTCTCCTTCGAGAGGTTCTGAATATTGCTCTCACGGCTCACGTAGAGCGTGGTGTATTCCGTAGGCTCGTCACCCTTGATGATGAAGCCGTGCTGCTGGTTGATAAGGGTGGCATAGCTGGCGGCATTGATAACCCAGCCCTCCTTCACCGAAGTGCCGGAACCATTCTCGGTATTATCGCTGACGGAGCCGCTATTATTGCAGCGGTTAATGACTGATGTCTGGCCAGTGTAATCCTCACGGCAGTAGTAATAAACCTTTGTGTCAGTGGACTGGTTGGTGAAGTGAATGACTTCAATCCATGCTGCACGCTCCTCGGCCGACAGCGCACGATAGGTACCCGAATTGATGACCTGTCCCTTGGCGTATGCCATGTTTCCACGCGCAAAGGCTTCCTTGGCAATGTAGTAGTCCTCACCGTCAGCGGCTGTTGTCTCCACATGGATGGGAGTATAATGGTTCTTCTCGTTGACCAGCTGCTCATACTGCTCACGCGTCAGCGTCTGACCCTTAGTGATAGTGCCGTTTGCCGTTCCCGTCAGCGGGTCATCATCATTATAGACAGCCGAATATTCCACTGCCTGAGGCTGGTCGTACGGATGACCGTACAACGACATGTCTCCCTGATACAGCGGGTCAATCAGTACGTCGAGGGCATCGTAGTTAAACACAAACTTGTTCTTCGCACGGTCAGCAGCAGTCAGGGCAGCCCAGCCCTCCAAAGCGCTGTAGTTAGTGCCCGTAGCGTAGCTCGTACCACCATACAGGCCTTCCTCCTCACAGATATAGGCTTCTGTGAGTGCACGGTTGATGTCTGCAACTGACACACCATCAAAGGCATTAGCCAGTGCTGTCACATCGTCCTCGTTAAGCAGGTCACCATATATAATATAGGTCTCGTCATTCAGCTGATAGGTGCTGACGCAGACCTTGGCAGGCTTGAACTTCGCTTTGATGTCGGCAGACAGTCCTGCCCACTCCGTTGCAGAGATAGCCGTTCCAGGGTTGACGGTCTTCAACTGCTCACCATAGGTGTAGGTTACCGACTCGGACGTGACGTAGGCACGCGTCACCTTAGCCTGGTCACTGGTGCCTGGGTTGGTGTAAGCCGTCACGATGGCCTGCGGGATGATTTCACCCTCATCGTACATGCGCTGTCCATAGACGCCAGCCTGTGTGGTGTGGTATGTCGGACCTGGCTCGTAAGCGTCCTTCTGGCTCGCAGACAGCTCATTGTATTCGGCTGCAGAAATCACGTTTGTACCCGTCTTCTGAATGTACCATGCATCCCAGGCAGGAGGCGTATCCATCCTGAAGCTGACGGCATAACCCGTGTTATGGCTGACGTTGTTCGACGGATGGAAGATGTCATCCACATCCACGTCGATATCCTTCTTCACGTCGTGCACGTAGTGAACCGTCACACCGTCAATCTCCTTCGTAGGCAGCGAAGCCTTGAACGTTGCATAGTCAGCAGGCAGCATCACCGTTCCCTCCGCGCAGCTCTTGACGGTTTCCCCGACAAGATAAGTACATTCCTCCAGACCCACCATGGTCTCTTTCACAAACAGTTTCTGTTCGTCCTCGCTCAGCTGACTCCAGTCCCAATAGGTAATGACGTCGTTCAGCATGTACGTAGTACTGTTGCTACCTACCTGGATGCCCTCCTCGCCAATGACGGTCTTGTTGTCGAAATTCTCGTAGTAGGCATAGAGGTTCTCCTTCACGTCAATGAGCTTCAGCTTACCATTAGAGTTAGCCGAGATGGTCAACGGGATATGCTGCTCACGGACGTATGCCGTGGGCGAACCGGTATAGGCAGAGACTATCTGGTCGTAGATGTAGATGGTACCCTTCACGAACCAGTAATGGGCCTCCGAATACTTCGCCGTGCCCGGCGTGTATTCCATGTTGTGCGGATAACAGTCGTCAATGATGGTCTTCTTACTGTCGTGCACGAAGTTACCCGAGGTCTGGATGAGTTCCAGGTCGTTGGGATCCTCGCTGTAATCATACATTCTATGGGTACGGGCTGTGGTATTGTAGGGGGAAAGCGTCACCATATTATAATCCACATCCTGGCGCTTTCCGTGCTCGTTCTTCGCATATACATAACCACCACCCACAGCATCGGCCTTAGCGTTCATTAAGTCAAGCTCTACAACACCGGTAATGTAGCCATATACCTTGTGCTGGGCTGTGCTCTCCTCAGTGGTCAGTTCCAGGAACACACCCGATGACAGAGCCACCTCGTTATGACAGGTAGCGGTATTGCGCTTGCGGCTGTTGGGATTGCTGGCCTTCCAATCATGGAATGTAGTATGGTCATCCGTATCTGAGGTATCCGACGTACGCACGTCGTTCATCTTCACATCACTGGTCAGGTTACCCAGGAAGTTCACTATGCTATAGATACCGAAGTAGTTACCGTGGCTCTTGTTGGAATCGTCCGTTTCACCGGCAGGCGAGTTAACTTTCATCAGCGACAGCTCACCCACGCGGTTGATGGTATAGCGGTTGTAATCGACCACCGACGTCACACGGTCGCGAGCGCCCTGCAGCACCATGCGCGAACCATAGACACCCACGAAGTCAGCACGCTGTAGCGTGTTCAGCAGTCGGCCGGCATAGATGGAGCAGAAACCATCCTGATACCAGTATTTGCCGTCGTCTACGCCCTTCTCACCCACAGTCTTGTACTCGTCTGGCAGGTCGTTATATTCGTCTTCATAAATCTGGTCACCCACACCGTGTCCTTTGTAGGAGATACCCTCATCATCCTTACCACCATCAAAAGCTATCTTACAGGTAAAGCGCAGACGGAAGTAGGCACGCTCACGGTCGGTCAAGTTGTTGTACTCCTCCATATCGATACTCTGCTTCAGACCGTAGTAGTCCGTACCGTAGTTCGAGATGTGCAGCTCACGATAGCCATCGACCAGCGACAGGTTACCACCGCCATAGAGTCCGCCAACGTGCTCCGTACCTATGGTGATGAGGTCACGACGATAGACGTCGCGCAGCGATGCCGTCACGTTACCAAACACAGTGACGGCATTGGCATAGACCTTATCACTACCCACAGCCACGTTACCACCGCCAAAGACAGCATTGTGGATGATGACACCATGATCGTCGAGCGCCTGCCACTTTGGCTTGTCCTCAATATCATCCTTGCCCTTCAACTTGTTCAGCACATCGGTAGGCACATAGTCGTATTGGCTATAGGAGGTGCCTGCAATGGTCACGCCACCGGCAGCCTTCACCTGTGCATAAGGCTCGATGACCACCTTGCAGTCCTCGGTCCACTCGGCGTCCTCCGAGCCATCCACAGTATAAAAGTAGTGGTCTGGGGAGTCTGTACCCTTGGTTGATCTCTTTCCTAATCCATAGACAAAGCCCACGTCGCCACCGCCGAAGACGTTGCCATAGCCTTCCGCAAGGTTCTCGCTGGTGCCAATCTCACCGCCACGGACGTACACCTCTGTCTGTCCGAAGACGTAACCGTCGGTATAGAGCGAACCCACCTCACCCAGGTTGTTGTAGCCCTTACCACCGCCATAGACGTCGCGCCGCACGTGGCCGTTATAGATTTCCACGTGAGTCCTACCGTGTTTATAGATACCTTGCAGCGAACGCTCGCTGTTCTCGTATCCACTCACAGTCACCACGCCGCGTCCGATGGCTGCAATCTCACCACCACCGAAGACACTGTTACGAACATAACCGCCATACATCCTGACATTGGTAAAATCCACGCTACTGTTGTCGATATATCCGCCGCCAAACAGGTTTCCACTACCCAGCAGACGGTTCAGTCCCACATGGTCGGTCCACGTCTCGTCGTTCACTTTCTCCTCGTAGTGCTCGTCAATATCCGTGTCTTGTTTGTCGGTGCCATCGGGGTTATACACGTAACCTACATAACCGTTGTACAACGTCAGGTTAGCCGTTCCAAACACAGCACCACCCTCACCGCCGCTGTAGGCGTTACGTTCAACGGTAGGCACGCCCTTGAAGAAGCCATAGCCCTCAATGCTGGCAGCCCGTTCCTTGGGAATACCTATCACCACGTTGGTTTCTCCCTCGATGTCTGCTGTGGTGCTGGCAGAGATGTCACCCTCGTGCTTGCCCACGCTGCCCTGCCAGCCGCCACCATAGACGTTACGCACGGTACCGCCCTCAATGTAGGCGTTTGCCGTAGCCGTAAACGTGGTAGAGCCTTTCGCCTCGTACGCATTCATCACCGAACCACTCGTACCGGCCGCATAGAGGTCCTTCTTCACCGTGCCGCCCAAGAGTGCAATATAGGTGGTGCCGCTGACCGTTGCCGTAGCACCCAGTCCTCCGCCGTAGCAGTAGCCACCCACCGTAGCGCCTCGCATGATGTTGACATTGGTATTGGTCTTCAGGCCAAGGGCATTGGCAGTCACTAACGGGCTGTCATCGAGTCCTACTCCTTGTTCAGCCATCCACGTTGGCAGTGTGGTATAGATGGTATTGTCGCTATTATGCCAAGCAGTAACGGATGCCGTATTGAGCACGCGTCCTCCCTTTCCTCCACCATATACCTCATAAACCACAGCCCCGCTGTTCAGGTTCACCTGCGTATATTGTGACCAAGAGTTCTCACCGAAGCCGGCACCATAGACCGTAGCCTGGTATTTCTTCTCGAGGTCTGAATAGACCGTATCGTTGATGTTCACGAAGCCGTACAGCGTACGACGGGCATTGTTGTTACCACCGTAGATAGCGTTCTTCACCTGAGCCAGTCGGCTGCTCCAGTTCACGTGAGCTTCGTAGGCGTCGCAGGGAGCGGTGTTCGACAAGCCGTAGGCACCACCGAAGATATTGTTCAGCTGAATGGTGGAGCCTGCAGGCACGTTGACCACCGTCTTGCGCGTGATGCCCTCGTTGTAGCTGGCACCATACACATTATTGATTTGTCCGTGTATCAGGTCGATGACAGCCTGCGACGTTGCATTCTCTGCCAGACCGTCGTAGGAGCCTGCGCCAAACACCGCCATGTTACGGAACTTCTCCAGGTTGTCAGGGATATTGATGTGGATATAGCTGCTGTGCTGCATCTTGTCACCATCGCGGTCGCCCGAGATACCCTCACCAGCGCCGTAGATGTTACCCTTGATGATGCTGGACGTGTTGTGCAGAGGACTGATATTGATAAAGGCATTGCCAAGGTACGGCTTGTTTGTGACGCCAGGGTAATCTTTTGCGTACTCATACTCACCATAGCAACCACCGAAGATGTTGTTCACGTGACCCTGATAGAAGGCCATGTATGAGGCAGCGTTCAGCAAGTCGGGACTATAGACCATGCTGCTCACGTCCGAATGCACCCCACTGGCGAAGTTAGCACTACCCAAGATACGTCCACCCAGGTCGTTGCCGCCATACAAGTCATCCAACACGTAGGGGAAGCCGTAAATGGGGTCGCCGTTGGCATCCACACCGCCACGTCCGATGTGCGTCTCCACGTGTCCCAGGACGTCAGCCTCGCACGCACCGCCGAAGGACTGGAAGATGCGACAGTTACCCAAGTTCACCTGCGTATCACCGCAAACCAGTCCCTGGAAGCCGCCACCATAGACATACTCACACTCCACCAAGTCGCTGAAGTTACCTAACTGTCCCGGACGCTGACCATGCAGGTTGATGGTACAACTGTAAGCAGGATTATATACGTAGTCACCTTGAGCATTTTTCTTACCCACAACGCCCTGCTCTCCGCCTCCGTAGATCTGGAAGGCATAGCCCTCGTTGAGGTTGATGGTGGTAGAGCCCCATATCTCGGAATTCACGCCATAGCCGGCACCGAAGATGTTGAGTGCCGTACCATGCACGTCCCAGCCCTGCTCATGACTGATGACACCCGTGCGTCGTGTTGTGATGTTGTAGTAACCGTCGGCATTGGTGACTTCCATACCTTCATCATCCTTGTCCACAGTATCGAACACACCATAGTCTCCCTCATAATCCACGATGTTACTGTTAAGGTTGATGACGACGTTTCCGTTGACATGTCCGCTCATATAACAGCCACCATAGACATTACCTCCCTTGAATCGGCGGCTATTATCTTCATCTGATGAAGTTCCCGTTGACAAGCTAGCAATATCAAGGCTTTCCTTTTCATAAACATTGCCTTGGGAGATGTTCCAGGTGTTCCACTCCAGAAGCTTCTTCTTGTCATTCTCATCCTTCCAGCGCTTGGGCTGCATCTTTACACCCGACAGGTTGAACTGCAGTTTGTTGCCGTTAGCATCAGGGGCACCCAGCAGACCGCCATTGTAGGCTGCATTATACTGGCCGGCCGGCACGTTGGCATTGTTGCTGCCACCCACCAGCTTGTCAAAGATAACGACTTTATAATTGAACGTGATGTTGTTCAGTCCCGTTGTGCGCACGCTGCCCACGTTACCACCGCAATAGAACGAACCGAAGTAGGTACTGTAGTCAATATAGTTGACAGGATCGCCACGCTCCGTATTGTCAAACACGACGTCAGGCATCACCTGCATCTCACACCCCTTCATGTAGGCCTCAAACTGTTCAGCATTGAGGAGATTCATCTGACTGAAGTCATAGTCAACACCACCAATGGTGACATTCCCCGCCAGTCGCTGAAGCACCTCCTCGGCAATCATGTTCTCACCATTACTGCCTAAGAACACCTTGTCAGCAAAAACTTTTGAACCAATATGCAACTGAGCTGTCGCCTCTTGGTTCGTGGAGCGCAGCGTGGCGCTGTTACCACCACAATAGATAGAGCCCTCCACAATCAGAGGCTCATCAGAATTATCCCTACCAATACGAATAGACACAGCCTCGGCATGGGGACGGAACTCCGAGAGTGCCAAAGCCGACTTCAAACCATCGCCAGAGGCTGTGATACCATGCGCCTCCAGTACCTCGTCGGGATTATAATAATAGTCACCATAGAGAACAACATGCTCCTCATTGGCATTCTCTGCTGTACGATGGAATATATCATTGTCCGTATAGGGATACGAGCCGTTACCACCACCATACACGTCACCATGGATGTTACAGTGAATACCTACGGCATTACCACCATACACCGTTCCTGAAATATCGTTACCGCCATAGACGTTCGTGATGTTACCAGCCGTCAGATAGAGGCGGGCAGCATAGTCCTTCGGGTAACGTACACCATCGATATATTCTTCATAAATGGGGTTTCGGGCGGGATTCACGTCTGCCATACGGCAGCCACCATAGACATTGCCCACCTCCACGTTGTCTGACTCAATGGTCAGCAGAATACCATTGGGATGCGTCATCGCACCCAGGTTTCCACCCGAGAAGAGGTTACGTATCTTACCCCGCTTCAGGTGCCACGTAGGACGGATGGCCATCGGAGCCTTGTTGTTGCCTCCGAAGACACGCGAGAACTGGTAGTCAGAACTGGTAGCCACATTCTCACCGGCACCACCCAACTGATAGACACCCATACGCTTCAGGCGGGCGTTGTCCTGTAGCTTATCGTGGGCATCATCAACGATTTCGTTACCGTTGGCATCACGCTCATAGATATGGTAGGAAATGGCACTGGGGTTGTCGATGCAGATATCGGTAGCTTCCGTCACGGTGACATTGTTACCGCCACCATAGAGCAGCACACACGAGCCGCCACGCATCTCAATGTACGTCTTGGCAAGCTCAGGACGCGTCATGCCCTTATAGGGACTATCGTATGAAGAGTAGTCATAATCTCCGTTACCACCACCGAAGAGCTGACCCAAGTACATCTTGAAGGGCTGCGTGGTCGTTTGCTGCTGACCAGTGTCAGTAGTAACGGTACGCTCCTGGGTGGTGAGCACGAAGGCATTGTAGGTATTGTCAATATGGTTGTCTGAGGTTTGCGTCAAGGCGGCAGGTATGTTGTCCGACGTGCCGATGGTACCGGCCACGTCATTACCGCCATAGACCTGGTTGATGAGGATGTCACCGCTCATGTGCTCGCCGTCGATGTGGACAAACGCCGAGCCGCCCACATTGGCCTGTCGCGCACCGCCAAAGACGTTACCATCGATGTCGCCGGCACAGACGACAACCTCGGTCTTACCGCTCATGTCGCCAACATTGCCGCCTCCATAGACGTTACCGCCAATGGTTATCTGCGCCTGACCAGCCACTGCAGTCAGGAGCATCGCTATACCTATTATGATAACTTTCGTCTTCAATGCTCAATTCTTAATTATCTATTTCCATCGTCGGGTTATCCAAGTCGGGGTCAGACAGCACGTAGAGGTACGTGGGCTTCACCGTCAGATGTAACGTGACCAACTGTCCACGGCCGTTACCGCCGAGCACGTCGGTCAACTGGTTGGTGGCGGTCTGGTCCGGACGAATCAGATTGCCTTGTTTGTCGTATATGTCGTATGTGGTTTCCAGCACCAGCTCGCTAAGAACTGTTGCGTGGGGCACGTAGCAGACCTGTCCAAAGGCCTCACTATCGGTTTCCGTGAGCTCCAAAGGTGTTTCCGACTGATAGATAGGCAACGATAGTGCCGTTGTCGTGGGATAAAAGGTCCAGGTGGTATTAAGGGGATCTGCTGAGTTGTCACTCAGTACAGCCACAACATTGCCAAGAGTGTGATAGGCAGATGTCTTGCTGGCAGTCTTCAGCACCATATTCTTAACTTTGATGGTACGCAAGTCATTGTACGTCGGTGTCACTTTAAACGTAAACTGCATTGCTGCATAGAGATGATCCAGCTGCAGATTGACAAAGTTATGGTCTTTCTCACGTCCCGTAAAAGCAAACTGTCCACGTACAATGTCCTTAGTGTCGGTCTTTTCGGATACCTGCTGTACACCTGTTACCACACAGACATCATTTGTCGTGATGACGGCCAGATTGTTAATCAACAGTGTCGCACTGGTGGGGAATATAGCACCTATCGAGAAACTATTGCTGGCAGTCGAGGGGGCAAAGCCATAAATGCGATAGTCGGTACCGTTGGTGACATTGATACCCGAACGCCACCCTCCTTCAGTATAAACAAACAGGCCGTTTTTCACCTCTTCTTCCGTCTCATCATAAAGTAACAGACGCAATGGCGAATAGTCGGCAGCGCCGGTAAACACCGACTCCCCTGAACGGGTGACGTCAGCCACCTGCAAAGGATTACCAGCGCCTTGCACCACGTCGTCGTTGTCGTTGGTGCATGCCGTCAGCCACATGCCCGTCAGGACGAGCAGTAGCAGCAAAGTCGATATGTTCTTACCAGTTATATATTGCATGATCTTTTTCTCTTTCTTCCCACGCAGTAATATCGACAGTCAACACCATCATGCCCGCCAAGCCCTCATAGTAGGCATAGACTATCCACGAGTGGTTACGTGAAAAGCTACTGTTGACATCGTTATCATCCATTTTGTATTGGATGTCATTATTTACTGTGGTACCCGGTGATGTATAGGTAATGTTTCCACTCAGTTTCTTGTCACTCTCCTTGAAGTAGAAGGGTCCTACCAGCGTTAGGTCTGGGTTAATATTGTTTTCAGCATCACCTTTGATTCCCAAATCTATCAGTTCCTCGTATTCCTGAGCAGTTATGCTTGTTATCTTGGTGATGTCGTATTTCATCGGATTGTCACATTCCAGCACATCAGGGACTTCTGTTGCCGTGATGAGGTTTGTCACGGTAGTGTGATAGGCATCACCAACGCGGTAGGCCTTATCCTTCAGGAACAGGTATTCCGTAGTAGGAATCTTATTGGCATCAATGGTGATGCCCTTAATGGGAAGCGTTTCGCTGCCAAAGCCCCTACAGAACACATAACGCACCTTCGACACCATGCGCAGCAACTGCACTTTTGCCATGACGCTATTATCCTCAACACGCAATACAGGATTCTCGCCGCCAATCTGCTTGTTGCGCAACACGCCCGTCATGGGCAGGCCGCCCTCAGGAACACCCTTTTGGAGAGTTGACACGCCGAAGTCAGTATCGCCCATCACCGCTGCTTCCAACTGATCACGCGTAGTGGAAGCATTCAGCGTGGTGCTCGAACGACCGTTGGCCACGACATAGACATCGACATTGGGCTTGGTGGTTTTGTTGGCAAACTCCTTGCTGACGTTCATCTGATAGACCGTTCCCTCCTCAGTAGTAGGATAGGTATCGGGGCTGAGATAGCCCACCAACGTGTTTGTTCCCGTTTCAAACACCCATATCTGCATGCTGTGAATAGCGTTCTCCTCGTCAGTGGCATTAACCTCGTTGGCACGTGTCATGATGGGACGTTCGGGAGCATAAACATAGAAGGTCAGCACAGTCTGCCCGGCAGGGGGAGGTGTGGTACCTCCTCCGTCGTCTCCTCCGCTCGAGCATGCCATGAGCATTGCCACCAGCAAAAGTCCCAATATGTCAACTACCTTCTTCAACTGTAAACTCTAAACTGTAAACTGTAAACTATTGCATCACCACTACCGTCGGCGTTGTCTGCTCCCACTTGGTGGTGAGCTGTACGCCAATCTCCAATTGTGGAGAAAGCAGGTTGGGCACTACGTTATAAGCCTTGGCCAGTCCGTTGACTACCAGTGTAGCCGTCGTGGTCTGGTCCTGTGTAAACACTCTCGTGTTATCTGTTCCCGTGGCCTCGCTCAGCTTGAGCTGCCCCACGAGATAGAATTTCGTTCCTTTATATACGATACCGCTCAAACCCATGAAGTCGGTGTCGCTATCGTTCCTGAACTCCAGGATAATCGTCACGTCTTTTCCTTCCTGGCTCTGCAGCAACAGGGTACGCGCAGGACCCTGTTCCTCCAATGACAGGCAGAAGGGCGTATTGCCGGTATTGGTATTCACCTGATTGTCATAGACAAAGCGGGCATTGGCATCGTCATCCTCCGTGGGTGCGAAGTCGAAGCCTACCGTGTGCTGGCCTCCCACGATAATACCAGTCAGCGGGAAGGCGGGCGCGTTGTTGTTGGTGATAGACACGCTTATGTCTTTGGCATCCTTCAAGCTTGTTGCATACGCCTTGATCTTGACATCCAGACGGGCTACGGCATACTGCAAAGGCTCCTTGATGGCTACGGCTGTAGTGTTTCGGGTAATCACGCCCGGGTCATATTCAAAGCCCGACAGCACCGTGTTCTCGTCACTATTCGACGTTCCCCAGCTACCCCTGTTGTAGTAGGTTTTACGGTCATCCATGTTTGAGGTACAGATGCGACTATTGCCATAGTAGTACAGCTCGGCAGGATAGACGTATCGTGTAAGGCTGTTGATGGCTGCCTCCGTGGTGGTCACGGTCTGTGGCACAAAGGCATATTCCGTCTTACCAGCAGGAATCTCCCATCGCAGGGCAGCAGCGCCATCGGGCAGGCCGATGCTGCCAGGATAGTCGTTAGGATAGGACTGGTCGATGTTGGCAATGATAGCATCGCGCAAGTCGCTCTGCGGTCTTGCCTGCAGGAGTGCCTTCAGGTAGGCAACATTCTTCTCTACGTTCTTTGACGAGCCGGCAATGAGCGACAGGTCCTCACTACCCTGCCCAATGAAGTTCTTATAATAGGCTTGCAGGTATGAGTCGGTGGTCGTTGACCAGCCGTCCGTACGGGCAATGGTGGTCAGGTAATTTGCAATGGCCTGTGCATCGGCATGGATGTCCGTTGTGCTGCGTATCTGCTTAGGACTGAACGTGATGCCTGCCGGCGAAAGGTCGGCAGGAAAGTTGGCAACCAAAGCACCGTTGACGGCATCGCCGCCAGACACCGGTTGTGCCTTGCCATATACCAAGAAAGATGCAATGCCAGGGAGAAACACACACTTGTCGAACAAGTAAAAGTAAGCATTCGTCCGATTATAGGTCGTTTTGTCAATACCTATATCCGTAGGCCGTGCGACATCTGTATCGACTACCTTTCTTCGCACGTCAAAGGGAATGATAATCAACTCTTGTAACGCACGAGCAGAACCCTCCTGCACCACCACATCACTCTGACGGGTAGTAGCAGTCTTGCTATTATCTGACACAGAAAATGCCAGGCTGACCTCGACGGGCAGGTCACAGTCTTCTGACTCACCCTCGGTTATACAGCCTGCCATCATGATTGTGGCAAAGAACATCAACAATATGTTGGTCGTCGTCGTCAATGATCAATTTTCAAAGTTCTACGTCATGTTGTCCTCCATCGCTCCAGTTCAGCTGCACACTGACTCCCACCGTATGGTCATCGGTCTGCACGGCACCTTCGCCTGTCACGTATGCCTTGATGATTTTCAGCTGACCGGCTCTCAGCGGCTGTCGCAGACTGAGCACCGACTCTGTAATCTTACCATCGGCATTGGTGATATAGGCACGAAACTCCCATAGGGTCTCGTCACCATCCTTGGCAATAAACGGCTCGATGGTCTCAACAATGCTACGCGTCACCTTTGGTTCCCGCGAGGGGAAGTTCACGGAGACGTAGCAGACCTCACTGCCTTCGGCCGCAGTCACCTTATCCGTACGTACGATGGGCGATTGGGCAGCAAAGGTGTAGCTGCTGTCGCAGATGTTGAACTGCGAGGCAAAGCCTGTGGTATAGACACGAAGCGTGCTGATGTCGTACTCTCTCGGATCGACCACCAGAGCCGCCGCACAATTGGCCATGTACAGCCGCACGTGGAACGTCTGGTCAACGTCGTCCTTCACGTCCATCGGCTGGCGGGCCGTGAAGAGTCCCGTCGTATGCGAAGGGATGGTGTCTGCCTGCGTCCGCTCAGCAAAGATTGTCTCAAGGCGCGACGGATGGCAGCGTTCATCGCTGGTCAGGCCGACCACAGGGTTACCCACGAGGTTAGCAGCAGCCAGGTGCATATACTCGCGCATGGGCAGGTTGAGCACGTAGCTCGCCTCGCTGGCATCCATGATGTGCTGGTCGTGCTGCAGACGGACGGAGTCGCCCTGGGTATCGTAGAACGACAGATCCACATCGTGGGCATAGTCCGTGAAGATGCTCTTCAAGTGCTCCTTCAAGGCAGCCGCCAACGGGACTTCAGTCTCCAGACCCAACTGGGTGTGCAGCTCGGTGGTCATATTGGTCACCAAACGCATCTCATACTCCAGCCTGTAGTTTTTCTGCTTGGTACACTCGCCCGGATCGTCGTCAATCACTGAACAGGCTGATAGCAGCACTGTTGCCAATGCTGCCATCAGGAGCCGTCCTATGATATCATACCTTTTCTTCATGTTCGTCTGCGCCTTACGCGCGAACATTATTATTATTGTCTGATTATTCTCCGCCCAGGTTAACATTATCGAAGGTGAGACCTGTTGACCACTGCAAGTCAACCGACAGACCTAATGTCACAGAGCTGCTACGCAGGTCAGGCACGGTCAGGTAAGCATACTTCAGCGAGTTCACACCAATCTTGAAGTTAGCCGTTGTCATGTGGTCCTGAATGAACACACGCGGAACGGTCTTGTCGGGATCTCCGCTATAGGTGCTTTCAAATGTATAAGGAGGCAGAGCATGATAGGTGGGCAGGGCAGGACCCGTCTTTCCTGTCGGGTCAAGCTCACCAATGAGGTAGAAATTACTACCATTGGTAATCAGGTTGTCCTTACCGAAGAAATCTACGCCCGTATTGTTCTGAAGCTCCAAAGCAATATAAACCTTGGGCTGCTTGTTCTCTGAGTCCGTTGAAGTCATATCCACATAATTATCGAACACTACGGTATAGTTAGGATCCGAAGTTCCAATACCTTCAGTTGGAAGACGAATGACACCATTGTTTGTAATATTTCGGTCATATATAAAGCCCTTTCTATAATTGGTATTTCCAGGATCTGTCGTCTTGGGCAGGAAGTTCCAGCCAACCTTAGGCCACTGGTCACCAATGACGACACCTACCAGCTTAAAGGAAGTACCATCAACCGTAATCTCCTTGTCAGCTTCGTCAACGCGGTAGTCTCTCTCCTGAATAGCATGATTATTATCCTTCAAAGTGGTAGCGCTGTAACCAACTGTCATCTTAAGCAGTGAAGAGCCATAGTTGATGTCGTTCTTCATGGCTACACTACGGGTTGAAGACTGTACATGACCAACCGACCAGTCTGAAGGCCAGCTTGTTGTGGATTCGGTGTTCCACAAGTTTACAGATAGGGGATAGTCTGTCTCTACATGCTCTGTACTAGACACACGAATCGGACTGTTGCCAAAGTAAAGCAGCTCGGCAGGATAGTAATAGTCGTCAACAGTGAAGGTTCCACTGCCCACAGCGCTGGAATTGTAGTTTTCTACATAGTAGAACGTCTTTCCCGTTTCATTAAACTTGACATGGGTTGAACCCTGTGGCAAATCAAACTGCTCGGGGAATTCTCCCATGTTGGCACTCGTAAACGTTGTAATGTTTGAGAATGTCGAGCT
>CACXJZ010000020.1 GCA_902768105.1 uncultured Prevotellaceae bacterium | reverse complement strand
AAACATGGAACCAGCATGGGAAAAATAGCCGAATCGAATTTTCGATTGGGGTCTTACCAAGATGTTAACGGACAACATGGAGCCAGCATGAGAAAATGTATGTGGATGCAAATTTGCATTAACATCCCGAACCATCGTCCAGCCTCGAAACATGGAGCCGGGCTGAAATTTCAGCTGGCTGGATGTATCACGGTGTAAGTGACATAATTTGAAGAAAGTTAACGGGCGCAATTTTTCGCCGCTTGAATATCGAGACAAAGAAAACTCAAAAATCTTTTGGTTTTCTGCTCGTTTATTCGTATCTTTGCAAGCATAGATGAATTAAGAATATGATGAAAAGACTATTGATTTGCTTGTTGGCAGTGTTCTTGGCAAATAACGGTTTTGCGCAGAAGAACCAGATTGGATATATTGAGTCTAACAAGAACTGGCATTATGTCTATGACACCCAGGGAAAGAAGTTGGCTGGCTTCTCGCGCAGCAGCGTGGGGGAAGTCGTAGGATGGGGAACGGATTTCTTTGTCGGCAAGCAACATGGGTTCTACAGGATCTATGATATTAAGGGGAAGGTTCTGAAAGCGCTGAGCGTCAGTACGGTTGGCGAGGTGTTGTCTGTTTCAGGCGAAACAATCACCAGTCGGCTTGGCAGCTGGATATTCTTCTGGGATAAGAACGGCAAGAAAATAGGCTCTCGCCCTGCTTCTTGAAGTGAGGACAACATCAAAAAACGCAAGGAATATGACAAACGGAGTGTATAAAGTGAAGGACGGACGGGCGCAATATACGCCGGAGTTTATAACGGAACTGGCTGAGGACGAGGTGTTCGTGTTTGGCTCGAACCTCGCAGGCATGCACGGCGGAGGGGCTGCAGCCTTGGCCTACAGGAAGTTTGGTGCTGTCTGGGGACAGGGCGTGGGACTGCAGGGGCAGAGCTATGGCATTCCTACCATGCACGGCGGCGTGGAGGCCATCAAGCCCTATGTGGACGAATTTATCAGCTTTGCCAAGGGTCATCCCGAACTGCGTTTCCTGGTGACGAAGATTGGTTGCGGCATTGCCGGCTTCAGGGTGGAGGAGATAGCTCCGCTCTTTGCTGAGGCACTCCCCGTGGAGAACATCGTGCTGCCCAAGGAGTTTGTGTGACGCCACTTTTAGTACACCTTGTAAAACAAAAAAGCCCTGTAGATAAGCATCTACAGGGTGTTCTTTGTAGCGGGAGGGGGACCCGAACCCTCGACCTCCGGATTATGAATCCGACGCTCTAACCAGCTGAGCTACCCCGCCATCACATCGCGATTTCTCGTTTTGCGGGTGCAAAGGTAATGGTTTTTTGCGGAACTGCCAAATTTTATGCGATAATTTTTAAAAAAATAAAAAGTTAAAAAGATGAAACGTTAAAAATCGTATAGCGGTAGCAAATTCTTCACTCTTCATTCTTTGCTATTCTTTTTTTTTAGTACCTTTGCAGCAAACGCTAAAAATCTAAAGGGACTATGCAGAAATTGACCGTTGAATACCCGCTAAACACCAAGTCGCCCAACATTGTGTGGGGCATGATTAGCACGGCCGAGGGTTTGCAGAAATGGCTGGCTGACATTGTAGTAGCTGATGCTGACGGAGAGACCATGACATTCACATGGGGCCATCCGTGGACAGACCGCGACACGAAGAAATCGCAGATCCTGGAGTGTAATAAATTCAGTCATATACGCATGAAGTGGGACTACCAAGAAGCTGATCCGCAGGCTTTTTGGGAAATCAGACTTGAGCCCAGTGAACTGACGGGCCACCTGAACATGCTGATTACGGACTATGCCGAGGATGACGAAATAGAGGACCTGCGCGGCATTTGGGACGAAAATCTTGACAGACTGCACCGCGTCAGTGGACTGTAAAGATGAAATGAAGAGTGTAGAGTGAAGAGTGAAGAATCGGCCAGCAAAACAAAAAAAAACTAAAGCGGCAGCAAATTCTTCACTCTTCACTCTTCACTTTTCACTAAAAAGTCGTATCTTTGCAGGCTGAAATATGTTTCGCATAAAAAAATTAGACATATTTATTGCCAAACAGTTCTTGCTGTTGTTTGCAGGAACGTTCTTCATCTGCCAGTTTGTGCTGATGATGCAGTTCCTGTGGCGATATGTGGACGACCTCATCGGCAAGGGACTTTCGCTGACGGTGCTGGCGCAGTTCTTCTGGTACATGGGACTGATGCTGCTGCCACAGGCTTTGCCGCTGGCCATCCTGCTGTCGTCGCTGATAGCGTTTGGTAACCTGGGCGAGAGCTCGGAGCTGACGGCCATCAAGGCGGCAGGCATCTCGCTGATGCAGGCCATGCGCTCGCTCATCGTCATCACGCTGGTGATTACGGGTATCTCCTTCTATTTCCAAGACGTCATTGGTCCGGAGGCCAACAAGTCGTTTGGCCAGCTGCTGCTGTCGATGAAGCAGAAGAGTCCTGAGGTGGAGATTCCTGAGGGCATTTTCTACGACGGTGTACCCAACTGTAACCTTTACGTGCAGAAGAAGAATTTGGACACGGGAAAGCTGTATGGCATCATGATATACCGTCAGAACGGCAGCTTCGAGGATCATGCCATCATCTTGGCAGACTCGGGTATGCTGCAGGCGACAGCCGAGAAGAAGCACCTGCTGCTGACGCTCTACAGCGGCGAGTGGTTTGAGAACATGCGGTCGCAGGACCTTGCCGGTAGTGCCAACGTGCCCTATCGCCGCGAGACGTTCAGCCACAAGCAGATAGTGCTTGACTTCGACGGTGATTTCTCGCTGGCCGACGTCAGCGGTATTGCCGCCAGCGCAAAGGCCAAGAGCATACGTCGCATCTACCACGACCTGGACTCCATCCGTGAGTTTAACGACTCGGTGGCACACGCCTTCTACGACGAGGGACGCTACATCACGTACAGGAAGCCGCAGATAGAAAAGAAGGACTCGCTGAAGGCCGTGGCTGCCGCTGCGAAGGAGGACATGGAGTTTGACTCGCTCTTCGCTAAGCTGAAGGCTGAGGACAAGCAGCTTGTGGTAAAGGCTGCAACGGAGTATGCACGTACGGCGCAGATGGACCTGGAGCTGAAGAGCGAATACTCGGAGATGCTGAACCGCAACGAGCGTCTGCACGAGCTGGAGGCGTACGGAAAGATTACGCTGGCGCTGTCGTGCGTCATCTTCTTCTTCATCGGAGCACCGCTGGGAGCCATTATCCGCAAGGGTGGACTGGGTGTGCCCGTCATCGTGTCGGTGCTGGTGTTCATCGTGTTCTACATCTTCGACAACACGGGCTTCCGCATGGCGCGTGCAGACGAGTGGACGGTGCTCTTCGGCCGATGGATAGGTACAGCGGTGCTGACGCCTATTGCCGTGTTCTTCACCTACAAGGCCAACAACGACTCTGTGGTCTTCAACATAGACCTCTACAAGAACATCGCCATGCGTATGCTGGGACTGCGCATGAAGCGCAACATCACCCGCAAGGAGGTCATCATAGAAGACCCGAGGTATGTTGAGGATCGCGCCAAGCTCGTGGAGATCAACGAGAAGACGGACAGCTATACGCATGAGCACAAGCTGCTACGCTGGCCGAACCCCATCAAGGTGTTCTTCCGTCCTGGCGATGACCACGATATAGCCGAGATCAACGAGGTGCTGGAGGAGACAGTAGAGAACCTCAGCTACTCGAAGGACAAGATAATCCTGAACGAGCTGAACAACATCCCCATCATGGCCACCCACGCCCACACGCGTCCATTTGTGCGCAAGTGGCTGAACGTGGTGACTGGACTCATCCTGCCGCTGGGCGTGTTCTTCTACTTCCGCATGCTACGCTTCCGCTTCCGGCTCTTCCGTGACCTGAAGAACATGCGTCAGGCCAGCGATGCCATCATTGCACGCATCGACGAGCGATTTATGACTACTTACTAATACTATATATAATAATGTATATGGGAGAATTTAAGCTAAACACCATCGAAGAGGCCCTCGAGGATTTCCGTCGGGGCGAATTTGTCATTGTTGTAGATGATGAAGACCGCGAGAATGAGGGCGACCTGATTGTGGCGGCAGAAATGATAACACCTGAGAAAGTGAACTTCATGCTGAAGTATGCGCGTGGCGTGCTCTGCGCACCCATCACCATCAGCCGGAGCGAGGAACTGGACCTGCCGCGACAGGTACAGGACAATACCTCGGTGCTGGGGACACCCTTCACGGTGACCATCGACAAGTTGGAGGGATGTACCACGGGAGTGAGCGCCCACGACCGTGCAGCCACCATCAGGGCGCTGGCCGACCCCACATCGACACCCGAGACTTTCGGACGTCCGGGACACATCAACCCCCTGTATGCCCAGGAGCACGGCGTGCTACGCAGAAGCGGACATACGGAGGCGGCCGTCGATTTGTGTATGCTGAGCGGGCTGTATCCTGCCGGAGCGCTCATGGAGATTATGAACGATGATGGCACGATGGCACGCATGCCGGAGCTGCAGGTCTTCGCACAGGAGCACAACCTGAAAATCATCACCATCAAGGACCTCATAGCTTATCGCCTGAAGAAGGAGTCGCTCATTGAGGTGGGCGACATGGTGGATATGCCGACCGACTACGGACACTTCAAGCTCATCCCCTTCCGACAGACGAGCAACGGACTGGAGCACATGGCACTGGTGAAGGGCGAGTGGAAGGAAGACGAGCCTGTGCTGGTGCGCGTACACTCGTCGTGTGCCACAGGCGACATCCTCGGCTCGAAGCGCTGCGACTGCGGCGAACAGCTGCACAAGGCGATGCAGGCCATCGAGAAAGAGGGTAGGGGCGTGGTCATCTACATGCAGCAGGAGGGGCGCGGCATCGGCCTGATGAACAAGATTGCCGCCTACAAGCTGCAGGAGCAGGGCTACGACACTGTCGATGCGAACGTGCACCTGGGCTTCAAGCCCGATGAGCGCGACTACGGCTGTGGTGCACAGATGCTGCGCCACCTGGGTGTGCACAAGATGCGTCTGCTGACCAACAACCCCGTGAAGCGCGTGGGTCTGGAGGCCTACGGACTGGAAATCGTGGAGAATGTTCCCATTGAGGTGACCCCCAACGAGTATAACCTGCGCTACCTGGAGACCAAGAAGGAGCGCATGGGCCACACGCTGCATCTGAAGTGAGTGCTGCGTGGGGAGTGATGAAACGTTAAAAAAACGTATTGTGACAGCAAATTCTCACTATTCACTCTTTGCTATTCACTTTTTTTTGTACTTTTGCATCCAAAATAAAACGCTAACACGAAAATGGCACAATTATCCAATCGTCTGCAAAGACTGGCACCGTCAGCAACGCTGGCAATGTCGCAGAAAAGTTCTGAAATGAAAGCTCAGGGCATCGACGTCATCAACATGAGCGTCGGCGAGCCCGACTTCAACACCCCCGACCATATCAAGAAGGCTGCCAAGCTCGCCATCGACGAGAACTTCTCGAAGTATTCGCCTGTTCCTGGCTATGCTGAGCTGCGTCAGGCCATCGCACGTAAGCTGGAGCGTGAGAATCAGCTGCACTACCTGCCTTCGGAGATCTTGGTTTCAAACGGTGCCAAGCAGAGTGTCTGCAACACGGTGATGGCGCTGGTGAACCCCGGCGACGAGGTCATCATCCCTACGCCTTACTGGGTCAGCTATCCGCAGATGGTACTGCTGGCTGGTGGCGAGCCCGTCTTCGTTGAGGCCCGCTTCGACCAGAACTTCAAGATTACCCCTGAGCAGCTGGAGGCTGCCATCACACCTAAGACGCGCATGCTCATCCTCTGCTCGCCCAGCAACCCCACAGGTAGCGTCTATTCGAAGGCCGAGCTGGCAGGACTGGCTGAGGTTATCAAGCGTCACGACGACCTGTTTGTACTGGCCGACGAGATTTACGAACATATCAACTACGTAGGCAAGCACGAGAGCATCGCCCAGTTTGAGGGCATGAAGGAGCGCAGTATCATCGTGAACGGTGTCTCGAAGGCATACGCTATGACGGGCTGGCGCATCGGTTACATTGCCGCCCCCGAGTGGATTGTCAAAGGCTGCAACAAGCTGCAGGGACAATACACTAGCGGACCGTGTTCCGTCAGCCAGAAGGCTGCCGAGTTCGCCTATACCGAGAGTCAGGAGTGCGTGGAGCAGATGCGTCAGGCGTTTGAGCGCCGTCGCAACCTCATCGTCGAGCTGGCGAAGGATATCCCCGGCCTGGAAGTCAACGTCCCCGAGGGTGCGTTCTACCTCTTCCCCAAGTGCAGCAGCTTCTACGGCAAGAAGACTGAAGAGGGTGCTGTCATCAACAACTCTACCGACCTGGCACTTTACCTTCTGGAGAAGGGTCATGTGGCTAGCGTCGGAGGTGATGCTTTTGGCGACCCGGAGTGCTTCCGCATGAGCTACGCAACAAGCGACGAAAACATCCGCGAGGCCATGCGACGCATCAAGGAAGTGTTGGGAAAACTAAAATAATTGAGAAATATCAAGTTAAAAAATATTAACTCATTGTTTAGTCCGCCCGAATTTACTATCTTTGCCGATGCGTAACGGCCCAATAGGGTCGTTGTGCGCATACTAAAACGCGGTAAAAAACGTTATATCAGAAACATAACAAACTTAATTTTTAATAAATAACTAAAATCAAAACATTTTAAAATTATGGCAACTACACAAAAAACAGCAGCCCCAGCTAAGAAGAGCACGGGCTTCCAGGGAATCAAAGCAGCGTTCTGGATCATCGTTGTATGTTTCATCCTCGCAGTTTGTTTCTTCCAGTTCTTCCTCGGTAACAGCGACCACATCGCTGAAAACGGTGAAGTAATCGACGGTAACATTTGGGGTACCATCTACAAAGGTGGTGTCGTTGTGCCCGTCATCCTGACCCTGTTGTTCACCGTTATCGCCCTCTCTATCGAGCGCTGGCTGGCTCTGAACACCGCTTTCGGTAAGGGTAAGCTCCCCAAGTTCGTGGCTAACATCAAGGCAGCCCTGAACGCTAACGACTTTGTAAAGGCTCAGCAGCTCTGCGACGCTCAGCGCGGTACCGTTGCTAACGTAGTAGGTGCTTCTCTGAAGGCTTACAAGGACATGGAAGCTACATCAGGTATCAAGAAGGAGCAGAAGATCGCCCGCATCCAGCAGGCTCACGAGGAGGCTACACAGCTTGAGATGCCGACTCTGACCATGAACATGCCGATCATCGCTACCATCGTTACACTGGGTACTCTGACCGCTCTGTTCGGAACCGTTGTAGGTATGATCCGTTCATTCGCAGCTCTGGCAGCTGGTGGTGGTGCTGACTCTCAGGCTCTGTCACTCGGTATTTCTGAGGCCCTGGTTAACACGGCATCAGGTATCTTGACGTCTTGGGTAGCCGTTGTAGCTTATAACTACTACACGAACAAGATCGACAAGCTGACATTTGCCCTCGACGAAGTTGGTTATTCAATTGCTCAGACTTACGAAGCTAACCACGCAGAAGAGGCTTAATTTTTGCTAACCCTTTAAAACATTTATCGCTATGGGTAAAGTAAAAATTAAGAAAAGTGACATCTGGATTGACATGACGCCAATGTCGGACGTGATGGTGCTTTTGCTGACTTTCTTCATGATGACGTCAACGTTCGTCACGCCGGAGCCAGTACAGGTCAACACGCCGCAGTCGCAGTCAAAGGTCAAGGTGCCGGATGTGGATGTGCTCAACATCCTTGTCAACCCTGACGGCAAGGTGTTCATGAGCATGGATAAGATGCCCGACTTGGAGCAGACCATTGTTGCTCTTCTCGAGAACAACAACCTGCCCGCATTGTCACCGGCACAGATGAAGGCCTTCAAGGACGACCCCATGTTCGGTGTTGGCCTGAGGGAACTGCACAGCTATCTGGACAAGAAGCAGGGTGAGCGTGTAAAGATACTGCCCACCAAAGGTATTCCTACTGATAGTATTGCAGGTGGTATGAGCGAATTCCAGCAGTGGGTGAAAGAGGCTAAACGTTCAGCCAAGAACTCGCTGACACTGGACTCTCATGATCTGAAGATTTGTATCAAGGCTGATAGCAAGACTTCTTACAAAACTGTGAAGAAACTGATGTCTGAACTCCAGGATATGGAGGAGAACCGTTACCAGTTGATTACATCGTACAAGGTACAAGAAACTAAGGAGGTAAAGTAACATGGCAAAACAAAAAGCAAGCAAACAGAAAAAGATGAATGTCCGCGTTGACTTCACGCCGATGGTGGACATGATGATGCTTCTGATTACGTTCTTCATGCTGTGTACCACGCTCCAGAAGCCGCAGGCGATGCAGTTGACCATGCCAAGTAACGATCAGAACATTCAGGATCAGGACCGTAACGAAGCGAAGGCTTCTCAGACGATGACGTTCTATCTTGCAGGTAACGACAAGTTGTACTATGTGGAAGGTATTACCAAGTACGACGACCCCACGTGCCTGAAGGAGACGACATACGGCGAGACAGGTATTCGCGACGTCCTCTTGAACCACAAGACTGAAGATGGAACCTACCCGGTTGCCAAGATCAGGAAAGCAATGAGCGAACTGGAAAAGGAAAGAAAGGCTAATCCCGAAGCAAAGCCCGACTCCATCTGGGAGAAAGAGCTTAGCGAAATCAAGAAAGGTAACATTAAGGGTGAGCCCAAGAAAGTTCCTACGATGACCATCATCATCAAGCCGTTGGATGTTGCTACCTATGACAACATGGTGACAGTTCTCGATGAAATGCAGATTAGCGGTATTAATACGTACGTCATTGATAAGGTTACCGAAGACGACCAGAAGCTTCTGACGTTGAAGGGAATCAAGTATGAATGATTGTATAACTATTAAATGTATTAAGAATTATGGCTAAAATTGATCTTATAGACAATAGTTGGGTCGATCTTGTCTTCGAAGGCAAGAACCAGGCCTACGGCGCTTATCAGCTGCGCAAGAACACTGGCAAGCGTAATCTGTGGTCGATCTTCATTATGCTCATTGCCGCCGCTCTCATTGCTGCCGTTGTAGGTGCAAATGCTATCATCAGTGCTGCTAACGAAGGTGAAGCTGACATCGCTGCAGATGTGAACCTCTCTGCTCTGGCTGAGAAGAAGCCTGAGGTGGAGGAGAAGGCACCTGTGAAGATTGAGGAGGCAAAGCCCGTTGAGCAGGTAAAGAGCTCTATTAAGTTCGTTCCCCCTGTAGTTAAGGAAGATAAGGACGTACGTGAGGACAAGGAGTTGAAGAGTCAGGACGAGTTGAACCAGAACACGACCGCCATCGGTGGTTTCGACGTTAAGGGTAATACCGACGATGCCGATGCACAGGTGCTGAAGGCTGTCGAAGAGGTTGCTCAGCCTGAACCCAAACCCGCTGAAGACAAGATTTTCGACGTCGTAGAGCAGCAGCCTACGTTTAAGGAAGGCGACGTTCGTGCATGGCTTGCACGCAACATGCAGTATCCTCCTGTAGCTGCTGAGAACGGTATCCAGGGTCGTGTCGTTGTAGGTTTCGTCGTTGAGCGCGACGGCTCTATCTCTCACGTTCAGATACTCCGTGGTGTTGACCCATCTCTCGACAAGGAGGCCATGCGCGTGGTAAAGTCCATGCCGAAGTGGAATCCTGGTATGCAGAATGGCTCACCCGTTCGTGTGAAGTACAACGTTCCTGTTCAATTTAAACTACAGTAAACATGAATCGCTTATTCAACGTAACAGTTGGATTAACTCTCATATTAGGTTTGTTGTCGGCTTGTTCCGGCGACAAACCTAAACATAGTAAATACACCCGTACTGATACATTCTCATCAGGTGAGATTGCATTTGCTGCCGACGAGAGTTTCAGTCCTATCATCAATGAGGAGGTCAAAGTATTCGAGGCAACCTATAAGGATGCCGTCCTGCATCCCGTCTATACGGACGAGTATGCTGCAATGGAAATGCTTTTGAACGACTCCGTATGTCTTATTTTCGCTTCGCGCGACTATACCGAGAAAGAGCTGAAGGCACTCAAGGCCATCGGTGGTGCACCCGTCTCTATGCCCATTGGCTACGACGGCCTGTCACTGATTATCAACAAGGCCAACAGCGACACCTGTATCACGGTGAAAGACATCCGCCGCATTCTCGGAGGCGAAGTGTCGAAGTGGAAAGAAGTGTTCCCTAACTCCAAGCAGGGAGACATTGAGGTTGTCTTTGACAACAAGAACTCCAGCACCGTACGCTGGTGCGTAGATTCCATCCTTGGCGGCAAACCCATCAACAGCCCCAATATCTACGCAGTAAAGACGAGCGCCGAGGTTGTCAACTACGTTGAGAATCATGCCAACTCCATTGGAATCATCGGTTCCAACTGGCTCAACGACAAGCGTGACACGACGAACGTCACCTTCAAGAAGAATATTCAGGTAATGTCGGTAAGCCGCATGGACACGGCTACGGCCATGAACTCGTGGAAGCCTTACCAATATTATTTATATAACGGAAACTATCCGCTCATACGCACGATCTACGCCCTCTGCACAGACCCCATACATGGTCTGCCCTGGGGATTCACGCAGTTCGTGTCGTCACCCAAGGGACAGCTCATCATCTTCCGTTCGAGCCTGTTGCCCTATCGCGGAGACCTGACCGTCAGGGAAGTTAACGTAAGTAAATAAGCTAAACTTTTGCAGAAAAGAAACGTCATACACTTGACAATAGTAAAGAAGAACTTAAAACTTCAACGATTATGAAAGCAATCAAATATCTGTTCATCGGAGCACTGATGTTAGTATTCAGCGTTCCCGCCGTAGCCCAGGATGAAGACCAGGCTACCATCAATGCCATCACCAGAGTCATCAAGGAAAACAAGGGTGGTTTCGATGCCATCAAGGACGAGGTGAAGAGCGTGTACAAGAAAAACAAGAAGAACGCCAAGGTGCTCACAGCCATGGGCGTAGCCTTCAAGGAAGCCAACGACACGGCAAATGCCCGTGAGTATGCTGAGCTCGCGCTGAAGGCTGCCAAGAACCACTATGCACCTGCTCGTATCCTGCTGGGTGACATCGAGGCTATTGCTGACCACGCTGGTCCTGCTGCTTCGCAGTACCTCATGGCTATTGATGATGACCCGAAGAATCCCGAGGGTTACTTCAAGTATGCCAGCGTCTATCGTAAGGTAAGCCCGAAACTTGCTGTTGCCAAGCTTGACGAACTGGCCAAACAGCGCCCCGACATTGCCGTTAACGCTATGAAGGCTCGCTTCTGGTTCGACGACAAGGAGTTCGACAAGGCCATTGAGGTGTATAAACTCGACCCGCTGAACAAGCTCGATCGTGGTGATTTGACCAACTTCGCTACTGCGAACTATTTCACAGGCAAGCATGCTGACGGTCTGCCTATCGTCGAGGAGGGTATCAAGCGCTTCCCGCGTCATGCGCCGTTCAACCGTCTGGGTATGTTTTTCAACTACGAGCTGGGCAACCACGAGAAGGCTCTCGAGTTTGCTGATCGTCTGTTCAATGCTTCTGACAGCTTGAAGGCTTCTTGGATGGACCACTTCTATCACGGACTGTGCCTGCAGAGCGCTCGCAGCGACTACGACGGCGCCATTGCCGAGTTCAAGAATGCTCTGGGCATGGATGTTCCTGCCAGCAACAAGGTGAGCCTCATTCAGTCTATCTATTCCGCTTATTCTGCAAAGGGTGACTTCGACAATGCCATCAAGTATTACAACGAGTACCTTGCTGCTAAGGGCAACCCCAGTGCCAACGACTATAACTCACTGGCACGTATGTACCTGAAGCACGCTGAGGAGGTGCCTGAGGCAGAGAAGAAGCAGTGGCAGATGAAGGCTGATGCCACCTATGGTGAGGCCATTCAGAAATTCCCGGCTAATGCTGAGTACTTGACCATCCTTCGTGCACGTCTGAACGCCACGATTGATGCTGACATGAGTCAGGGACTGGCAAAGCCTTACTACGAGAGCGCTGCCCAGATGCTTGAGGCAAAGGCTAATCGTGAGGCTGCTGAGACCACTCGTCTCGTGGAGTGCTATCGTTACCTCGGTTGGTACTACAACGAGCAGAAAGACAGAGATAAGAGCCAGAGTTACTGGCGTAAGGTAAAGGAACTTGATCCCTCTAACACGGAGGCCGACCAGTTCCTGCAATAGAAAGTAGTATTAGTTATTCTGGGAACCGCCCAAAGGAAGAGTCCTGAGGGCGGTCCTTTTTTAAATGCATACAACAATGAAGAAGTTTTTGATGACTTTCGCCTGCGCGGTGATGACCGTCGTGGGCATGCAGGCTCAACTGCTTTACAAGATTTCCGGCAACGGACTTGACAAGCCATCCTATATCATTGGTACCTATCATCTGGCACCCGTCATGTTTGCTGACTCAATCTCAGGCCTACAGAAGGCGCTGGCTGCCAGCGATCAGGTCTATGGTGAGCTCGATATGCAGAACCTCACTTCGCCAGAGAACTTGCAGAAAATGCAGGCTGCCATGATGCTGCCCGAAGGCACTACGCTCTCCACGCTGCTTTCGGCCGACGAGATGAAGCGCTTGAACGCTGCCCTGAAGGAGCTGTTGGGTATGGACATGACCAACGGCCTGATTGCACAGCAGTTGGGCGGCCTGTCGCCCATCGCCCTACAGACACAGCTCTCCATGCTCATTTATTTGAAGAAGCACAGCGGCTTTAATCCGCAGGACACCTTCGACGGCTATTTCCAGAAGGTTGCCCTCCAGCAGGGAAAGCCCGTTGGCGGACTGGAGACTGTTGACTTCCAGGTGAGCGTGCTCTATCAAGGATATACCCTGAAGCGTCAGAAGGAGCTACTCATGTGTATGGTGGATAATCTGGAGTACGAAAACCAGGTGTCCGAGCGAGTCGTAGAGGCATTCTTCAAGCAGGACCTTATGGGCATCAAGGCTATTATGGACGAGAAGCAGAACAACTCGTGCGACTATACCCCTGAAGAGGAGAACCGGCTCATCTACGACCGCAATGCAAACTGGGTGAAACTCATGCCGGAGATTATGTCTGCTAAGCCCACATTCTTCGCTGTCGGCGCAGGCCATTTACCAGGCGACAAGGGCGTGCTGCAGCTGTTGCAGTCGGCAGGCTATACCGTTGAGGCTGTGAAGTAGAGCATGCGATTTGCCTATCTCATCATCGCCCATGACAGTCTGGAGTTATTGAAGGAGCTGATAAAAGCACTCGATGCTCCCGAGAATGACCTGTTCATCCATCTTGACCGCAAGCTCGGAAAGATGGATGACAGGTCTTTTTCAGTGTTGGCTAAGAGCTCCAAGGTCACCTTTATCAAGAAACGCATCAGCGTGTCGTGGGGACGCGTGTCCGTCGTTGAGGCCACCCTCAATCTACTGGCGGAGTCGGTAAAGGGCTATTACGACTATTATCATCTGCTCTCAGGTGTCGATTTCCCCATCAAGAGCAACAAGTATATACATGATTTCTTCCAGCGTAACGAGGGTAGGGAGTTCGTCGGGTTTATCCACCATTGGGATTCCGTCATACAGAGGCGTGTCTCCTATTATCATCTGATTGGCGGAAACCTCGAACGCAAGCATACCTATGCCAGAAAGACCGGCTCGCTGCTCTTACGCACCCAAAGGCGACTGCACATATACCGCCATCGTCCTGGCTACGTCTTCAAAGGTGGGCCACAGTGGTTCAGCATCACGCACGACCTGGCGACGGCGTTGCTGCGTGATAAGGACGCCATCCTGTCGAGATACAAGTATGTCGGCATTCCGGACGAGCTATTCCTTCAGACATTCATACACAGCAAGCCCTTGTTCAGGGAGCGCATCTACAACGCTGACGATGCATACATGGGATGTCTCAGGAAGATAGACTGGACAAGGGGAAAACCCTATACGTGGCAGTCGGCTGATTATGACGAACTGATAAGCAGCCCCCATCTGTGGGCGCGAAAATTCTCCGAGAGTGATATGGATATTGTCAAGCGGTTGGCAAGACATATCCGCACACAAACATATTAAAGATCCGCATAAATCACACATAAGGCTCGCATCCCTGCGAGCCTTATGCGCTATTACTAACTTAAAAAACTAAATCAAAATGAAAGAAACAAATTATTTAACCTTATGTCTGTCTTATGTGATCGTATGAATCAAAATCTTTTTGTTGATGCAAAGTTATGACGAAAAACGTCCTGTTCCATAAAATCTTCCCTTTTTTGTTTCAACTTGATGCGACAACCACCCCTTTTTGCGACAAATCGGGGGAGCGACCGCAAAATTTGTCGCATCCAAGGTGTCGGGACGCTATGTAAATCGAGAATCCACTGACCCTATGGCGAATGGGCACGATTTTGGCATGGACACAAAAAAGAGGATGCAACACTGCATCCTCTTTAAGTATCTTGAACAAGTAGTTTCAATTAGGGCAGGCTGATAGCCTCAGACGGACAAACATCTGCGCAAGTGCCACACTCGGTGCACATGTCGGGGTTAATTGAATACTTATCGCCCTCAGAGATTGCTCCAGCGGGGCATTCATCGATACAAGTACCGCAAGCGATACAGTCGTCACCAATAACGTAAGCCATAATTCTAATTTGTTTAATTGTTAATACTCAAAAATAGTGATGCAAAGGTAATGATTATTTCCGAATATTACCTATTTTTGAGGAGAATTTTTACTTATTTATACTTTGTCGAAATAGCAACATATATAATAAGACTGCTGTTTTTACGTTATTAAATTAGTTTACAGTTCACAGTTTACGGTTTACAGATGAAGCGTTTTATAATTTTATATAGTTGTGTATTTATATTCCTGGCTGCTGCAGCACAGGAGCGTAAGCCGATGAACAAACCGTATATTGACTTACGACCGCTGCACTTCGGCATCTTGGTTGGTACAAATTTCCAGGACGTGGAATTGGAAAACGTGGGACCGCAGATAGTGACGTTAGACGACGGTACAGTGGTGGAGCAGACCATCGTGACTGATGCCGACAAGTGGAACCCGGGCTTCACGGTAGGTGTACTGGCCGAGGGACGTTTGAGCAACCACTTTGCCATACGCTTTGCACCCACGATGCATTTTGGTGCCAAGCATCTGGTATTCCGAAACTTGACTGACCTCGACCCGGAGGGGCTACCGCGCCAGATGACGCAGGATATGAAGAATACGTACCTCTCGCTGCCCCTTGACCTGAAGTTCAGTGCACAGCGTTTCAACAACTACCGTCCGTACCTCATTGCGGGCATCAACCCGATGATTAACCTGACGCGGAGCGATCAGGACTTCCTGCAGCTGAAGCGCTACGACGTAATGTTTGAGGTGGGAATGGGTTGCGACTTCTACCTGCCGTTCTTCAAGCTGAACCCTGAGCTGAAGTTCTGTTACAGTCTGACGAACAGCTTAAACACAAAACATGCGGACGAACTCCGCGACGCCAATATGATCGTCTATGCGAATTCCGTCCGCAACGCTCACTCCAAGATGATTGTCTTGACGTTCTACTTTGAGTAGTGAGTAATGGCCGTTAGCTGTTGGCCAACAGCTATTTCAGCGTCACAATCATCTTTCCAACGAATATGCCGTGCTTACCGTTCTGATCGACGGGAACGAGTTTGCCGTCAAGGTCGGGCACGTATTCCAACTGCTTCAGATAGGTGTGGGAGTGGCCTCCCAGCACGAGGTCGATATTACGCGAGTGCTTGATCATGTACTCATCGTCTTCATAGCCAGGCTTATCCCAGCCGAGGTGTGAGATGCAGATGACCATGTCGCACTTCTCCTGCTGCTTCAGCATGGTGGCTGTCTCCAGTGCAACCTTGCCGGGCTCAAGATACTTCACGCCCACGCAGTTCTTGGCGCTTACCAGTCCCTCCATCTTGGGGTCAAGGGCAAACACGCCAATCTTCACGCCTTTGCGCTTCAGGATGATGTAAGGCTTGACGAGACCTTCGCACACGGTGCCTGTGAAGTCGTAGTTGGTGCAGATGATGGGGAACTTGGCCAGTTTGAAGATGCGTGCCATGTTCTCGAGACCAAAGTCGAACTCGTGGTTGCCGATGGTAGAGGCGTCGCAGCCCATCATGTTCATGAGTTCCACCTCAACGTCACCTTTGAACATGGTGTAGTAGCCAGAGCCCTGTGAGAAGTCGCCGCTGTCGAAGTAGAGCAGGTCAGGGTCTTTCTTGCGCTCTTCCTTCAGCATGGCCATGCGACGCAGGAATCCGCCGCGTCCAGCTTTCATGGTGTCCTCCAGATTGGGGCTAAGCGGCAGAATGGTGCTGTGAGTATCGTTCGTATGCAGAATGGTGAGCTGCTTTTGTGCAGCAGCGTTACCCACTGACAAAGTATAAATGATAAATGATAAAGCCATCACCATCATCCATCTTCCTTTCAAAATATGCTTATAATAATACATAGCTTCTTGTTTTAGTGAATTGTCATTGATCATTCTCAATTATTTTACAACAGTAACACGTCCTTCAATCTGAGCATCAACTACTTTGCCCTCCTTCTCCATGGCACGGAAGTAGTCCATGATGATGAAGCGGGTGTTGTTGGAAGCCTCCTTCGGAGCATTGATGTCACGGCTCTTCTTAAAAGCCTCCATCTGGTCGGCGCCACCCAGCAGATAGTCGATGGTGGCGAAGCGATAGTCCTTCTGAGGGTCAATATCCTCGCCGTTCAACTTGATGCTGACGAGCTTGCCATCCTCTGTGATGACCATGCGTACGGCACTGCTGACGCCCTCACCGCCACGTTTGGCTATCTGTCCGAAGAGCTCGAGCAGGTCGGCTCCGCTCATCGTGGCAAAGGCAATCTTGTTTTCGAAAGGTGCTACGTCGAGCACGTCGCCATAGGTTACTTCTCCGCGTATCAGGTCGTTACGTATGCCACCCATATTGTAAATGGCGAAGACAGGCTGCTCACCATAGTTCTTGGCGGCCCACATCAGGATGTCAGGCAGGAGGTTTGACAGCTCGCTCTCAGGACGGTGGGGTGACATGTTACGTGCCAAGTGGCCTACGACAGGGCCGAGCACGCTGTCAACGTCGTGCTTGTAAGGAGCCAGGAATTGTGTCAGTTCTGTATTGTCGGCAGCATCCCAGCGACTGTCAATGAGGATGCGCGTGCGTTCCACGCTCACCACCTCGTAGTGGTGGCGGCAGGCAGTCATGGTCATCAGCATAGCGGCGATGACCACTAAAAACATTGTTTTCTTCATATCATATAGCATTTTAGTTATATATGCAGACTCAGAATGAAGCGCGTGCCCTTGGTGAACTCCGGGTCAATCTCGAGGTCGCCCTTCATCTTCTGTGCCATCTGCTTACAGATGGGGAGCCCCAGTCCGTCACCAGTCGTCAGGTCTCTGATCTTGAGGAAGGGCTTAAAGATGTCTTCACGCTTCTCTTCAGGGATGCCGCAACCCGTGTCGGACACCAGGAATTGCTGAGCGTGGGCACTGCGTTTCTTGAAGTCGATGGTGATGGTGCCACCTTCAGGCGTGTAGATGGCAGCATTGTTGAGCAGGTGACGCAGGATATGCGAGACGTATTCCTTGTTGATGGTAGTTGTCATCTTCGGAGCGTTCACCTTCAGGGTGACGCCGCTCTTTACCTTGTCGCGAATCTCTTCGGTCAGAGCTTCGCAGAACGGCTGTATCTGTGTGTCCTCCATCAGTACCTCGTCATCGTTGTTCTGCAGTTCTGACAAGGTCTGGATGTGGCGCGAGAAGTCCATAAGAGCCTTTACCTCAGGCGTCTTGCTGTCGAGCTTCTGCAAGGTGGGATCGAGCTGTGCCGAGATGTTGCTGATGAACTTGGCCTTTAAGGCATCGTTCTCGTTGGCCAGCTTGATGGCTTTCTTCTGCTTGCGGGTAAGCACAATGTAGCGCATGAGCACGAAGGCACCAACGACCAGTGCTGCTGCCAGTGCGATGGCGAGGATGCTAAGACTGGTGATGATGACGGTACGTGCAGTCAGCGAGCTGTCCTTGTCGGCAATCTCTGCCTCGTTATCGGCAATCTGCTTCTTCAGCGCCCCTATCTCGTCAGCACGCTTCAGCTCGTTCACAGAGTCTTTCCAGATGATGTAGTTGCTGTATGACTGTGCCACCAGACTGGCATTGTTGCTGCGACGACCGTTGGTAATGAGCGTCTGATAGACCTCATCAACCTTGTCATATTCCCTGTCGGCTGTCAGTTTGTCGGCCATCTCCTTGAAGACTGCGTTACCTTCAGTGTTCTGTCCGAAGGAATAGAAATAGAGCGCTTTGTTGTAGAGCAGGTCGTTCCTAAGCTTCTCGTCATCAGCACGTTTCACCAGTACTTCCATGTTGTTCATCTGCTCCTTGGCCTTGTCGCTCTTCCTCAGTTTGATGTACATCTGCAGACGTTCCTTCGTGGTCAGGTACTGCAGTCCGGCCTTCGTAGCTGCCGACTCCTTGCTGGAGCTGATGGCTGCCTCGACGCGGTGCAGAAATTCAAAGGCTTCCTTGTAAAGGTTTTCCTTGTAGTACAGCGACGTTGCCTTGACACCGCACTCTACTCCTTGTCTAACCTGTCCGTTGGTTGCATACTCGTTGAAGGCTTTGATAAACAATGAGCGGGCGTTGCCAATGCTCCCCTTCTGCTCTTCTGTTTCTGCACGTTGCTGCAGTTCGCTCTTCTGGGTCTCTTGTGCATGGACGAAGAGGAAGCAGAAGAACAAGCTCAAAAGTAATAGTCCTTTTCTATTCATGGGTATTGTCATTTGTTGTGTTTTATTATGCAAAGATAGGCTTTTTTTTGTTCCCCTCCAAATAATTCTTGTTTTTTTTGCCAATTAGAGGGTCTCTGCTGCTTGATTTATAACATAAAATAGGTGTACGTAAAATTTTTTGGTATAAACATGATGATTTATCCGTGCTTTTTTCGTAACTTTGCAACCCGTTTCGAAGAATTTATAACGTTATATATTTTATGGCTGATACAAAGAAAATCAAGACGGCACTTGTCTCCGTATTTCATAAGGACGGGCTTGACGAGTTGCTGAAGAAACTGAACGAGGAGGGTGTGACACTTCTCTCGACAGGTGGTACGCAACAGTTTATTGAGTCGTTGGGTTATGACTGCCAGAAGGTGGAAGACCTGACGACCTATCCCTCAATTCTGGGTGGACGTGTGAAGACGTTGCACCCCAAGGTGTTTGGAGGTATTCTCGGACGTCGCGATAATGAGGGTGACCGTGAGCAGATGGCTAAGTACGAGATTCCTGAGATTGACCTCGTGATCGTTGACCTTTATCCGTTTGAGCAGACGGTGGCCAATGGCGCCAGCGAGCAGGACATCATCGAGAAGATTGATATTGGCGGCATCTCGCTGATTCGTGCTGCTGCCAAGAACTTCAATGATGTGGTAATCGTACCTTCAAAGGCTGAGTACGGTGTGCTGCTTGACATTCTGAACAAGCAGGGCGCAGAAACCACGAAGGAGCAGCGCCGCATGTTTGCCACACGTGCCTTCGGTGTGAGCTCACACTACGACACCGCCATACATGGCTGGTTTGAGAAATAAAGTTTAGAGTAAAGAGTTTAAAGTTTAAAGATTAGAATGGGATTTTTTAGTTTTGTCCAGGAGATTGCTATGGACTTGGGAACAGCCAATACCATCATTATCAGTGATGATAAGATAGTAGTGGACGAGCCCTCAGTAGTGGCCCTTGACCGCCGTACCGACAAGATGATTGCCGTAGGCGAAAAGGCCAAGATGATGTACGAAAAGACACACGACAACATTCGCACCATCCGCCCGTTGCGTGACGGTGTGATTGCTGACTTCTCAGCTTGTGAGCAGATGATGCGCGGACTGATTAAGATGGTACACACCGGTCATCGTTTGTTCTCACCCTCGCTCCGTATGGTGATTGGCGTACCCTCAGGCTCTACTGAGGTGGAGCTGCGTGCCGTTCGCGACTCAGCAGAACATGCCGACGGCCGTGACGTCTATCTGATTTTCGAGCCTATGGCTGCTGCTGTAGGTATCGGTATTGACGTCGAAGCACCAGAGGGCAACATGGTGGTTGATATCGGTGGCGGTACGACTGAGATTGCCGTTATCTCACTGGGCGGTATCGTCAGCAACAACTCCATCAAGGTGGCTGGTGACGACCTGACTGCCGACATTCAGGAGTATATGAGCCGTCAGCACAATGTGAAGGTTAGTGAGCGCATGGCCGAGCGCATCAAGATAGCAGTGGGCTCAGCCCTGACCGACCTGGGCGATGAGGCTCCTGAGGACTTCATCGTACATGGCCCGAACCGCATCACGGCACTGCCGATGGAGGTTCCCGTATGCTATCAGGAGATTGCGCACTGTCTTGACAAGACGGTGGCACGCGTAGAGACCGCTGTGCTGTCAGCCCTTGAGAATACACCGCCTGAGTTGTATGCCGACATTGTGAAGAACGGCATCTGGCTGACTGGTGGTGGAGCGTTGCTGCGCGGTTTGGACAAGCGTCTGACGGACAAGATAAACATTCAGTTCCACATTGCTGAAGACCCGTTGCACTGTGTGGCAAAGGGCGCTGGCATTGCGCTGAAGAATGTTGATCGCTTCACATTCCTGATGAGATAGTCTTTGTGAAGAACCTACTCGAGTTCCTGGCCAAGTATCATCACTGGTTCATCTTCGTATTGCTCGAAGTCATCAGTGTGGTGTTGCTGTTCCAATACAACAGCTATCAGGGTAGCGTGTGGTTCTCGTCTGCCAACACAGCAGTGGGGAAACTCTACGAGGGACGTTCCGCCGTAGAGTCTTTCTTCTCGCTGAAGAAGGTTAACGAGGAGCTCACGCTACGTAACTTTTATCTCGAGCGACAGGTTCATGAGCTGGCGGAGGCTTATGGAGAGTTGACCAAAGACACCACCGTCCTGGAACGTAACGGCCTGGAGTTTCTGAAGAAGTACAAGGTGATTCCTGCCAAGGTGGTGTACAATACGGTAGATATGCCTGACAACCTGATGACCATTGACAAGGGTAGCAAGGACGGCGTGGCCGTCGATATGGGCGTGGCCTGTGGCAGTGGCGTCGTAGGCGTGGTCTATATGGTAAGTGAGCACTATTCCGTGGTGATTCCTGCGCTGAACAGCACCTCCTCACGTATCAGCTGTGCCATTCGCGGACGCGGTTACTTTGGCTATCTGCATTGGACGGGTGGCGATGCCAGCCGTGCCTATGTGGAGGACATTCCCCGCCATGCGCAGTTCCATCGAGGCGACTGGGTGGTGACGAGCGGTTACTCGTCTATTTTTCCTGCCGGCGTGATGGTAGGACAGATTGAGAAGGTGTTTAACTCGCCTGACGGCTTGTCTTATCGTTTGCAGGTGAAGCTGGCTACCGATTTTGGTAACCTGCGCGATGTGTGTGTGATTAACGACAGGAGTGTTCTGGAGCAGTCGCAGCTGTTGCATGCTGCCCAGGACTCACTGAGAGCAAAGCAAAACCAATAAGGCAATGACGGTAGATTTTCTGAGACGGCTGTTCCTGTTTGTTGTGCTGTGTCTGGTTCAGGCACTGGTGCTGAACCGTGTCCACCTGTTCGGCTATGCCATCCCCCTGCTTTATCTGCATTTCGTGCTGCTCTTTCCGCGTAACTATCCCAAGTGGGCACTGCTGTTATGGTGCTTTGCGCTGGGACTGGTCAATGACACCTTTTCCAATACGCCTGGCGTCGCCTGTGCCTCGCTGACGTTGATAGCCGTGCTGCAGCCTTACTGGTTGGAGCTGTTTGTGCCTCGCGATGCTGCCGAAGACTTCAGTCCGTCGCTCACTTCTTTGGGCTACGGGAAGTTCATCGCCTATGCCTTGCCGCTGATGCTGTTCTACTGTCTGCTGTTCTTTGCGCTGGAAGCCTTTAACTTCTTCAATTGGGAAAACTGGCTTATCAGCTCGTTCACCAGTGCCCTGCTGACGTGGGTGCTCGTGATGACGATAGAGCAGGTGAAGCGTAATAAAACGGCTTGATTTCCAAACGAGTGACTGCAGATGAAGAACTTTGATTTGGATAACCGGCGCTATGTGATAGGTGGTGTGGCCATCTTTATTGTCGTAGTCTACATCATCCGCCTTTTTACGTTGCAGATAACTAGCGACGACTACAAGAAGAGTGCCGACTCCAATGCTTTCCTGAAAAAGATTGAATACCCCTCGCGTGGTGTCATCAAGGACCGTAACGGCAAGCTGATGGTCTATAACCAGCCGGCCTACGACGTGATGGTCGTCATGAACGAGGTGGGTGACCATCTGGACACGCTCGAGCTGTGTGATGCCTTGAACATCACCAAGGAGGACTTTATCCGTCGTGTGAACACGATGAAGGACCGTAATAAGAATCCCGGCTATTCGCGTTTCACGCAGCAGATGCTCATCAGCCAGCTGTCGGACAAGGATTTCAGTCTGTTTCAGGAAAAGATGTTCCGCTTCCCGGGCTTTTACGTGCAGCGACGTAGCATCCGTCAGTACAACTATCCCTACGCTGCCCATGTGTTGGGCGATGTAGCGGAGGTGTCGCCTGCTGACATTGAGGAAGACGACTACTACATCCCCGGCGACTATATCGGTAAGCTGGGTGTAGAGCGCAGCTACGAGAAACAGCTGCGTGGCGAGAAGGGCATACAGATTCTCTTGCGCGATGCCCACGGACGCATCAAGGGACGCTACCAGAACGGAGCCCTCGACCAGAAACCCAAACCCGGAAAGAACCTGACACTGGCCATCGACCTGGAGCTACAGGCGCTGGGCGAGCGACTCATGGAGGGCAAGATTGGCGGTATTGTGGCCATCGACCCCAAGACGGGTGAGGTGCTCTGTATGGTGTCGTCACCCAGCTACGATCCTCGTCTCATGGTGGGACGCCAGCGTTCGAAGAACCATGCCCTGCTCAGTCAGGATGCGTGGAAGCCTCTGCTCAACCGCAGCATCATGGGACAGTATCCGCCGGGCTCTACGTTCAAGACCACGCAAGGTCTGACCTTTATGACAGAAGGCATCATCCATCCTACGCAGACGGCCTATCCCTGCTATCGCGGCTTCGTGTTCAAGGGCCTGCGTGTGGGTTGTCATGGTCACGGTTCTCCGTTGTCGCTGGTGCCTGCACTCTCCACCTCCTGTAACGGTTACTTCTGTTGGGGACTGTACTACATGATTGGTAACCACAAGTACGGCTCCGTCCAGAAGGCCATGAACAAGTGGCGCGACTATCTGGTGAGCATGGGCTTCGGCTATAAGCTGGGCGTTGATCTGCCAGGCGAGAAACGCGGTTTGATTCCCAATGCCGACTTCTATGACAAGGCTTACAAGGGCCAATGGAGCGGACTGACCATCATCTCCATTGCCATTGGACAGGGTGAGGTAAATGCCACGCCGCTGCAGATTGCCAATCTGGGAGCCACCATAGCCAATCGCGGCTACTTCATCACGCCCCACGTGGTGAAGAAGGTGGAGGGCGAGCCTCTGGATTCGCTCTATACCAAGCGTCGCTACACGATGGCCAGTCGCGAATCCTATGACTACGTGGTGAAGGGTATGCGTGCCTCGGCTATGGGTGGTACGTGTAAGGCTCTGGCACATTATGACTTCCAGGCCTGTGGAAAGACCGGTACGGCCCAGAACCGTGGTCACGACCACTCCGTCTTCATGGGCTTTGCACCTATGGACAATCCTCAGATTGCCGTTGCCGTCTATGTGGAGAACGGTGGTTGGGGTGCCACGTATGGTGTGCCTATCGGTGGTCTCATCATGGAACAGTATATTCATGGTAAACTGTCGGACGCTTCGTTAAGCAAGGCCTCCGAGATACAACACAGACGAATAGCCTATGGTTCAGTCGAGAGATAGGAAAAGTACAAGCGTGCTGCGTTCACTTGACTGGTGGACGATTGGCATCTACCTGGCTCTGCTCGTCTTCGGATGGGTCAGTGTCTGCGGTGCCAGCTATACCTATGGCGATACTGACCTGTTCAGCCTGAGCACCCGTTCAGGCATGCAGATTGTTTGGATAGGCACGTCCATCACGCTGGGCTTCGTCATCCTCATGCTCGACGACCGCTTTTACGACTCCTTCGCGTTCATCATCTACGGCCTGCTGCTCATACTGCTGTTTGCCACCATCTTCAACCCCCATACCATCAAGGGCTCCCGATCGTGGCTGGTGCTGGGACCTTTGCGACTGCAACCTGCTGAGTTTGCGAAGTTTGCCACAGCCCTGGCGCTGGCGAAGTTTATGAGCACCTATGGCTACAACATCAATAAGTGGAAGCATTTCCTGGCTACGCTGGCCATCATCCTCGTGCCCATGATGTTCATCGTGCTGCAGCGTGAGACGGGTTCGGCACTGGTCTATACAGCCTTCTTCCTCATGTTCTATCGTGAGGGAATGCCTGGCTCCATCCTCTTCACGGGTGTGGCAGCCGTCATTTATTTCGTAGTTGGCATCAGGTACGAGGGGAGTATGCTCCTCGGCACGCCCACCTCCGTCGGCAAGTTCTCTGTCTTGCTGTTGATACAGGTGTTTACGGCAGGCTTGGTGCTGGTGTATTGTAAGAACAAGAAAATCTTTACGCAGATACTCCTTTATGGCATTGGCATCACGCTGCTGGCGGTGTTCGTTTCGAAGTTTATCTATTCGTTCGACGTGGTGTGGGTGCAGATTGTCCTGACGGTGGTCATGATCGGCTATCTGTTGTGGACGGCCTTGGGCTCGCGCATCCGTAACTATTACTACATCGTGCTCTTCGCCATTGGCTCCATGGCGTTCTTCTATTCGGCCGACTATGTGCTCAATAACGTCATGGAGAAGCACCAGCGTACGCGTATCAATGTGCTGTTGGGTTTGGAGGAAGACCTGAGGGGTGCCGGTTATAACGTGCATCAGAGTGAGATTGCCATTGGCTCTGGTGGACTGGAGGGCAAGGGCTTCCTGAATGGCACGCAGACAAAGCTGAAGTATGTGCCTGAGCAGGATACCGACTTTATCTTCTGTACTGTTGGTGAGGAGGAGGGCTTCGTGGGTTCTGCCGGTGTGCTACTGCTGTTCCTGGCGTTGATTCTGCGACTCATCAAACTGGCTGAGCGACAACCGTTCCGCTTCGGACGTGTCTATGGCTATTCGGTGGTGTCCATTTTCCTCTTCCACGTCTTCATCAATGTGGGCATGGTGCTAGGACTGACGCCTGTCATTGGCATTCCGCTGCCGTTCTTCAGCTACGGCGGTTCGTCGCTGTGGGGTTTCACGTTCCTGCTGTTTATCTTCCTGCGCATCGATGCAGGACGAAACCTCATCCGTACCTAATCTTTTATAACTGGGGTTCTTTTTCGTCCCCTACTGGGGGGACCATAAGGGGCTTTATTGCTTCGAAATTCTCATGCCGATGTTCGCAACGCCAGGCAGTGTTTCTCGTCTCATGTTGTGGCGTATGCGTATGCTCAGCGTGTCGCCGGCATAAAGGTGTAGCGTTGTCAGATGGAAGTTATACTGGTAGAAACTCAGGCCGCGTCCCTTGACGTTTCCCTCCTCATCCATCAGCCGACAGCTCAGCGTGTCGGTCCTGATGATGTGGCCGGGCCTGATTTCCTGCTCTACATACAGGAACAAGCCGAGAAAGGGGAAGGCATCGTTGATGCGCACCCCTATCTCTTCCTTGTAGTCTGTCGTTGCCTTGATGACGATGTCGTTGAATGCAATGGTATCGTTGCGCGCCCATCCTTCAACGGCGATGGATTCGTACTCGCTATAGACGGTTTTCTCATTGCACGCCGTCAACAGACAAAAACCCAGAAACAATAATATTTGAACTTTAAGCTTCTTCATACATCAGCCATCATACATCAGCCATCATACATCAGCCATCATACATTAGGGCTACTACTCCCCCTTTGGGGAGGTTTGGTGGGGCTTCTTTTTATTCTTCCTCTTTTTCTTCTTGGCCTTGTCGAAGCGGTTGATGCTTTCCTGCGTCGCCAGGTCAACGGGACCTTTCGCTTCCTGTACCATGCCGTCCTCCTGCAGTGACTCCGGCTTCTCTCCCTTGCGGTTCATCTCGATGATGGCCTTCGCACGGTCAGCCGTGATGACCTCCAGGTTCGCGGCCATGTTCTTGTCGGTAGAGTAGGTGAGCATGCCTGCCAGGATGTCTGCCTTGAAGTAGTAGTAGTCTGCATCTAGCGTCTGCAGCACGATGTCCTTGTTCGGCAGCTTCTTGCTGGCTTCCATGTAGTCATCTACCTCGTAGTTCAGACAGCACTTCAGCTTTGCACACATGCCTGCCAGCTTCTGCGGATTGAGCGAGATGTCCTGAATACGGGCGGCACCCGTGCTGACACTCGAGAAGTTCTTCATCCATGTGGCACAGCAGAGCTCACGTCCGCAGGGGCCTGTTCCACCAATGCGTCCAGCCTCCTGGCGTGCACCAATCTGCTTCATCTCGATGCGTACGTGGAAGGCGGCCGCCAGGTCCTTGATGAGCTGACGGAAGTCCACGCGCTCGTCGGCAATGTAGTAGAAGATGGCCTTGTTGCCGTCGCCCTGATACTCCACGTCGCCAATCTTCATCTGCAAACCCAACCCCTTGGCTATCTCACGGCTCTCAATCATCGTCTCGTGCTCGCGGGCCTTGGCTTCGCGGAACTTGTCCATGTCAATCTGACGTGCTATGCGGTAGATGCGCTTGATGTCGTCGGCACTCTTCAGGTTGGCCTTCTTCAGCTGCATCTTCACCAGTCGTCCGGTCAGCGTCACCACACCGATGTCGTGACCCGGGTTGGCTTCCACAGCCACGATGTCGCCCTTCTTCAGCGGCAGGTTGTTCACGTTGTGGTAGTAACCCTTGCGGGTGTGCTTGAACTGCACCTCCACCAGGTCGGTCGTGTCGGCATTGCCCGGCACGTCTGCCAGCCAGTCGTAGGTGTTCAGCTGTCGGTCCTGTCGGCCCACGGCATTCTTACACAGCCCTCGGTCGCATCCCGTTATGATATCTAATTCCTTCTCCATATATTTATATATTACTTTTCTCCTTAAGCCTCCCCTAAACAGGGGAGGTGGGAGGGGTCTTATTTCTGTATTAACAACATAATCATTTGCAGGGCGAAGTCGAAAAACACGATCTTCGCGTTGGCATTCTGTCCGATGTCACGGATGGCACGGTTCGCCAGATTGTTGAGGGCAATGACGTTCGCCTCGTTGATGTAGCGGGCGAAGTTCTTGGCAAAGTCCTCCTCGGCCTGCGTCATGTAGCACAGCTCCTCCTGGTGGAAGTTGTACATGAAGTTCTCACGGACCAGCAGCAGGAAGTATTCCAAGAAACGCTTCTGCTTCTCGCGTCCCATGCCCGCCATGCTCTCGCTCCAGCGCTTCAGCTCGTTCACCTTACGGGTGTAGGCCAGTCGCATCAGACTCTTGAACATGTCCAGGAACAGTTCCTTCTCGCTGCCCTCCTCAATCTCTTCAAGGGCTTTCAGCCAGTTGCCGTTGGCTCTGCGAGCCACGCGGCGCGCCGTATCCTCGCCCAGTCCGCGACGCTCCATGAGTGCCTGCGCCATGCTCTCGTCGTCAATCTTCTTCACGTCGATGCGCTGCACGCGACTGCGGATGGTCTCCAGCAGCTTGTCGGGCTCCTGACTCACCATGATGAACACCGTCTTCTGTGGCGGCTCCTCAATGAGCTTCAGCAGCTTGTTCGCACACTCCTGGTTCATGCGCTCGGGCAGCCAGATGATGCTTACCTTGTAGCCGCCCTGACTCGACTTCAGCGACAGCTTATGGATGAGGGCGTCGCTCTCGCCAACGGTGATGATGGCCTGCTGGTTCTCGCCGCCCATGGCCTGCATCCAATCATTCATCGAGAAGTACAGCCCGCGCTTGATGAGCTCATGCCACTCGTTGGCGAAGTCCGCGCTCACGGGCTTGCAGTCGCTGCTCATCGAGGGCAGCTTGATGGTAGGGTAGGTGAAGTGCAGGTCCGGGTGCTGCAGGTTCTCCAGCAGGGGATTACTCCTTCCCTCCTCTAAAGGTATAGGTTCCCCGAACATGTCAGTCCCCCCACCTTCTACTTTTAAGCCTCCCCCTTTGGGGAGGTTGGTGGGGCTCAGGAGGTAACATCCGAAGGCCGTTGCCAGCGCCAGCTTGCCACTGCCCTGCGGTCCACAGAGCATCAGCGCATGTGGCAGACGTTGCTCATCCACCAGCTGCACCAGCCGCTGCTTCACCTCCTGCTGTCCTATGACCTCGTCAAACGTCATTCTCTACTCCTTAACTTTTTCCTGAAGCCTCCCCTAAACAGGGGAGGTTGGAGGGGTCTTTAGTCTCTTCACTATCTCCACCACACTATCTACTGCCGACACCGTGTAGAAATGGATGTTCTTCACGCCGTGGGCATACAGCTCCTGACACTGGGCGGTGGTCCACTCAATGCCCAGCTGTCGCGCCTCGTCATCCGTCTTACACTTCACGATTTCCTTGGCCAGTGCCTCGGGGATGTCGCAGTGGAACGTCTTGGGCACCACCGTCAGCTGTGTCAGCTTGGCAAACGGCTTGATGCCGGGGATGATGGGGATGGTGATGCCCATCTCGCGCGCCTTCTTGACGAACGCGAAGTATTTCTCGTTGTCGAAGAACAGCTGCGTCACGGCATACTGTGCGCCCAGGTCCTGTTTCTCCTTCAGGTAGTGCATGTCCATCTCCAGGTTGGGCGCCTCCTCGTGCTTCTCGGGATAGCAGGCCACGCCGAAGTCGAACTTCGCCTCCGGGTTCTTGATGGGCGTACCGTCGGCAAAGAAGCCCTCGTTGAAGCGCACTACCTGACGTATCAGGTCCGTTGTGTGGGCATGTCCGCCCGGCGTCGGAACGAAGCGGCTGTCCTCCTTCGCCTTGTCGCCACGCAGTAGCATCAGGTTCCTGATGCCCAGGAACTGCAGGTCCAGGAGCTCGTACTCTATCTCCTCAATGGTGCGCCCGCTACAGATGACGTGCGGCTCCACGGGGATGTTGTACTTCTGCTGAATGGCAGCGGCAATGGCAATGGTGCCGGGTCTGCGACGCAAGCGCAGTCGCTCAAACTGTCCGTCGGGAAGCTCCCGATAGATATATTCCGAATGGTGCGTGGTAATGTTGATGAAGGCAGGGTTAAACGGCACCAACTTGTCGATGGTGCTGAACAGCCCTTCCGTGCCGGTACCCTTCAACGGTGGCAACACCTCAAACGAGAACCGGCGTTCGTCACCTTCTATGATATAGTCTGCTATTGTTGTCATTTACGCGTGCAAAATTAATCATTTTCCTTGAAAAATACGGAAGTAAACCAAACTTTTTACTTAGAAACTTGCTTTTTTCTTCCGATTATATTATCTTTGCCCCCAGAAAGCAACAATGCCAAGCACTGCCGTTGCCAGTGCAAAAGGAGGCAAAGTAGCACGGGAGTTCCCCGCCCGTGTCCGATAAAATCCCCGCCCGCGTCCCGTATGAGACACGGGCGCGTTCATATAAGACACGTACGCCCTTTACCCGACGAGAGCGGCTCTTCGTCCCTACAACTGCCGTTCTTCATCCCTGCAACTGGCGCTCTTCATCCCTACGAAACGTCGTTTTGTCGTCACAAAAACGGCACCTCTCCTTAGAGAAGTGCCGCCTTCGTAATTGGTTTGGAAAGAAGTCACTTGATCACGACCTTGAAATTCGTTCTCGCACGCTTCGTGTGCATAGTTAAAAATTTTCCTTGAAATGGCAAAGCGCGAGGGGCAGCAATAGGACGGAAAGGTGAAATTTCCTTAAATTGTTATCCCAAAAGGCGAGTATTACAATAGAAAGCCTTAATTTTGTAACATCATTGACAAATTAACAACTGTAAAAACGAGGAAAGATATGAAGAAAATTCTGATTGCAGAAGACAACGACAGCAACTATCTGCTGATGACGTACATCCTCAAGAACCATTATGAGTTTGAGCGTGCTGCCAATGGCCAGGAAGCCATTGACAAGGCCGAGGGCTTCGACCTGATACTGATGGATTTGCGTATGCCCATCAAGGACGGACTGCAGGCCACACGTGAAATCAGGGAGAAACTGCCCGACCTGCCTATTGTGGCGCTGACGGCCAATGCGTTCGACAGCGACCGTGAGGACTCGCTGGAGGCGGGTTGTAACGACTTCCTTGCGAAACCCATCTCGCACGAGGTTTGTCTGAAGATGATTGCAAAATATATTGGGGAGTGAACGTCACTCCCCAATATATTTTTTTGTTTCTTAGTTTCCCAATTACTTCACTACGATGACCAGGTAGCGGCTGTTGCTCCAGAACCGCTGCGGGTCGGTGATGTGCAGGATGTACTGTCCGTTCTCGTCCTCGTCGAGCGAGTAGCTGCCTGAGGGGTGCGAGGTCTTGATGTCTGCCTTCTTTGAGAAGAGCTTAATCTCCTTCTGCTGGCGGATGTCAACCTTGGTGAAGTACTCCTTGTTGAAGTCGGCACTTACCTTGCTCTTCTTGAACAGGTTGCCGCCGTCGAGGATGCCGTGCTGCTTCAGCTCCTTCTTGGTGCCGAAGACGAAGTAGGCGGCGTTCAGCTCGCGGTCCTGGTTGGAGATGGTCTGCTGCTGCTGCGTGTTCTCCTCGGTGAGTGTGCTCACGTCGGCGTGCAGCTCGGTCACGCGCTGGTCGAGCTCGCGGATGTGGATGTCCTTAGCCTCCAGCTCAGCCTTCAGCTGGGCAATCTGCTGGTCCTTCTGCTCGAGCTCCTTCGTGAGGTTGTCGAGTGCCTTCTGCAGGGCGTCAGCCTTCACGGTGCTGTTCTTCAGCTGCTGCTGCAGCTTGTTGATGAGCACGCGGTTCTGCTCCATGGTTGACTGGATGAACTGCATGTTCTCCTGGATGCGGGCGGTGGCGTTGCTTCCCTCACCCGAGCGGGCCAGGGCTACGCGTCCTTCTGCCTCGTTAATCACGCGGAATCCCTCTTCAATCTCGTTGAAGGTGGTCATCAGGTCATTGATCTCGTTGTCTCTCTGGGCGAGTACCTGATTGAGCGAGTCGCGCTCCTGCATAGCCTTGAGCTCGGCATCGCTGTTCTTTCCTAAGTTACAAGATGCCAGTGCTGCGCAGCACATGGCGAATACAAATACTTTCTTCATAACTCTTTTGTTTAATTATCAATTCTCAATTATTTATTTTCAATACTCAATGATCCATTCTCAATGGGCGCCCTCAACCACCACCACAATCTCGCCCTTCGGGGCGGTCTCGGTGAAGTGGGTGATAAGCTCTGCCAGCGTGCCTCGGCGACTCTCCTCGTGAACCTTCGAGATTTCGCGGCACACGCTTGCCTGACGCTCCTCGCCAAAGGCCTCGGCCAGCTGCTGCAACAGCTTCAGCAGGCGATAGGGCGACTCGTAGAACACGATGGTGCGCGGCTCGTCGCGCAGCGCCTCGATGCGGCTCTGACGGCCTTTCTTCGGAGGCAGGAACCCCTCGAAGCAGAAGCGGTCGCAGGGCAGTCCGCTCGACACCAGTGCGGGCACGAAGGCTGTGGCACCCGGCAGCGTCTGCACCTCGATGCCTGCACGCACGGCCTCGCGTACGAGGAAGAACCCCGGGTCGCTGATGCCTGGTGTGCCAGCGTCGCTGATGAGTGCGACGTTCTGTCCGCCCCGCAGCCGTTCCACGATGCCGGCAGAGGTGCCGTGCTCGTTGAACTTATGGTGCGACATCAGGTGGTTCTTGATGTCGTAGTGCTTCAGCAGGATGCCTGACGTGCGGGTATCCTCGGCCAGCACGAGGTCGGCCTCCTTCAGTATTCTCACCGCGCGGAAAGTCATGTCCTCCATGTTTCCCACGGGCGTCGGTACAATGTATAATGTGCCCATACAGCGGCCAAAAGTACGAAAAAAAGAGGAGAGAGGAGAGAGGAGAGAGGAGAATTTGCTGCCGCTTAACTTTTTTTACCTTTTAACCTTGTATATCTTTCTTTTCTTTTTATTACTTTTGTAAGCACAATCTGTGTCATTAGTGATTAAAGAAAATAGAAAATATGTTCAATATCAGTTCAGGTGGAGAGGCACGCCGTCCCGGTAGGATAGAGGTGGTGTGCGGCTCGATGTTCTCGGGCAAGACGGAGGAGCTCATCCGTCGTATGCGTCGTGCGGAGTTTGCCAAGCAGCGGGTGGAGATATTCAAACCCGCCATTGACACGCGCTACAGTGAGGAAGACGTGGTCAGTCACGACCAGCATGCCATTCCCTCAACACCGATTGACTCGTCGGCCAGTATCCTGCTGCTCTCGAGCGACATCGACGTGGTGGGCATCGACGAGGCGCAGTTCTTCGACATGGGTATCGTTGACGTGTGCAACGAGCTGGCAAATCGAGGCATGCGTGTCATCGTGGCTGGTCTCGACATGGACTTCCGTGGCGTACCCTTCGGACCGATGCCTGCCCTCTGCGCCATTGCCGACGACGTGACAAAGGTGCACGCCATCTGCGTGAAGTGTGGCAACCTGGCGTACGTCAGCCACCGCATCGTCGATGACGACCGTCGCGTGCTGCTGGGCGAGACGCAGGAGTACGAGCCCCTCTGCCGCGAGTGCTATCAGAAAGTGACAAGTGAAAAGTGATGAATATGACAAAAAAGACCATTACCTTCGATACGTTCGTGCGCTGGCTCATCGGCGCACTGGTAGCAGCAGCCGTGCTCTACCTGCTCAACTACCTGAGTAGCGTCCTGCTGCCCTTCTTCATTGCGTGGCTGCTGGCTTACCTGCTCTATCCTATCGTGAAGTTCGTGCAGTACAAGATGCACGTGCCCGGTCGTGTGCTCTCCATCATCGTCACGCTCATCTTCGTCACAGCCATCATTGCAGGCGTCGTGTGGCTCATTGTTCCGCCCATGATTGAACAGTTCGAGAAACTGGGCGAACTCGCTAACCGCTATCTGCAGCAGAATACGCAGATAGCCGATGTACCCGCCACCATACAGGAGTGGATCAAGGAGCACAACAGCGATATAGAGCGCTTCTTCCGCAGTAGCGACTTTACCGAGGCGCTGAAGACGGCCATGCCGCAGGTGTTTAATGTGCTGGGACAGACGGCTAACGTCATCATCAGCATCATCGGCTCGTTTATTACCTTATTATATATGTTCTTCATCCTGCTCGATTACGAGTACCTTTCCAGCAACTGGATACGCATCTTCCCACAGAAGAGCCGACCCTTCTGGCAGGGAGTGGCCAACGACGTGGAGCGGGCCATGAACAACTATATGCGTGGACAGGGACTCGTGGCACTCACCATGGGCATACTCTTCTGCATAGGCTTCACCATCATAGACTTCCCGATGGCCATCGCCCTCGGCATAATGATTGGTATCATGGACCTTGTGCCTTACCTGCACTCACTGGCACTCATACCGACGGTGTTCCTCGCCCTGCTGAAGGCTGCCGACACGGGACAGAACTTCTGGATTATCCTCATCTCGGCACTCGCCGTGTTCCTCATTGTGCAGGTCATTATCGACATGGTGGTCACCCCCAAGGTCATGGGTAAGGCTATGGGACTGAACCCTGCCATCCTGCTGCTCTCGCTCTCCGTTTGGGGAGCCCTGCTCGGATTCATCGGACTCATCATTGCCCTGCCCCTCACCACGCTCATCATTGCCTACTACAAGCGGTACATCACGAAGGAACACGAACCGGCGGAAGAAACATGACTTAGCGTATGAAACAGACGGTTTGGATATTGCTGATGGGGTGCTGGCTGCTGGCAGCCGGCTGCTCGAAGAGTGACGACTCGGGAGCGACGCTGAAGGTAAGCAGCGAGAAACTGACGTGGACGAGTGACGTGCTGCTGCAGACGGTGCAAGTGACGTGCGACGGGAAGTGGACAGCGAAGAGCGACGTCTATTGGTGTGCCCCCATACAAAGCAGCGGCGAGGGCAACGGAGAGCTGGCCATCTGGGTGAGTCCGAACCTGACGAGCGAGGCTCGTGAGGGTATAGTCTCCATCTCCTCGGGTGGCACGACGAGGCGCATCAGCGTGTCACAGCCGGCCTTCACGGGTAGTCTGGACGACTACGTCTATCACCTGCCTGTGGTGTTCCACGTGCTCTACAAGGATAAGAGTGACGAGACGCAGTACGTGAAAGAGGGCCACATGGCGGATATCCTGACGGAGGTGAACAAGGTGTATGCCGCGAACAAGATGAACATCGTGTTCGAGCTGGCGCAGTACAACGATAAGGGCGAGAAGCTGGAGGAACCGGGCGTGGTGCGCCACGAGGTGAACTTCGACGACTACGTCCCCGAGGAGTTCCTCTCGAGCCAGAACGAGGACAACCGCCAGTATGCGAAGTATGAGCAGAACCTGAAGAAATACATCAATATCTACGTATTCCGCTTCAAGCAGGAAGACGAGAAGGGCACGACGATGGGCATATCGAACCTGCCCATTGTGCCACTGAGTCATCCGCTGGACAGCCTGCCGGCGACAGACGGTGCCAACGACTATGCCTATACGACTTCGCCCTGGGGATGCTGCATCAACAACGAGAACATCTACCAATGGCAGAAAGAGAATGAACTGAACCCGCGATACATCGTGAACACGATGGCACACGAGCTGGGCCACTACTTGGGGCTGCTGCATACGTTCTCGGAAGACGAGTGCAGGATGGATGATGCCTGCAGCGACACACATATCTGCGACTACGTGAACTACGTCACTTACATGTCGGCCTACATCAGAGAGCAGAAGGACAAGGGCGTTGAGATATTCAACCTGGCGGACATCGCCAAGCGTATAGACTGTAAGACGCTGGAGGAGTATGTGGCGCACAACACGATGGACTACATGTATTGCTACAACGACGAGTTTACGCCACAGCAGCGTCAGCGCACACGTCACGTGCTCTGGTATGCACCGCTGGTTCCCGGTCCGAAGCTCATGAATTACAACACGACGGGAAAGATTACGCGTGGTAGCAACGAAAAAACGGACATCACTGAAAAGATACAGCGATGTCCGGGAATATTAAGGATTTTCTGACTGACGGATTTATCCGCTCTTCTTGCCGATGAGTCCGAGCTGCGTAGTCCCCATGAACTCGAGGAGGTTACGTATCTCGGGGCTGTCGGGCACCTGCTCCTTGATCTGTTTGAGCGCGTCGAAGAGTGACGTATTGCTGCGGAACACCAGACGGTAGGCGTTGGCAATGTGTCGGAGCACCTTTTCGTCGGTGCCGTGCAGATGGCCCACAAATGTGTTGACGCCACCGTAGCTGGCATGACGGGTGCAGATGACGTACGGCGGTACGTCCTTCGAGAAGGTGCAACCGGCCTGTATCATAGCACCTCGGCCTATGCGTGTCTTGGCATTGGCAATGACGCTGGAGGAGAAGACGGCGAAGTCGTCAATCTGGCAGTCGCCGGCAATCTTCGTGCCGTAGCCGAAGACACACTGGTTGCCCACCTTCGTGTCGTGCGAGATGTGGGCACCCTCCATCAGCACGTTGTCGTCGCCGATGACGGTCTTTCCGCCAGTGTGTGTGGCACGGTTGATGACCACGTTCTCACGGATGATGTTGTTGTTGCCGATGATGCACTCCGACTTCTCGCCACGAAACTCGAAGTCCTGGGGCAGTGCACCGATGACTGCTCCCTGGTGAATCTTGTTGTGGCCACCCATGCGTGTGCCATTCAGGATGCTGACAAAGGGGAAGATGATGCATCCGTCGCCTATTTCCACGTCGCCCTCAATATAGACGAAGGGGAATATCTTGCAGTTGTTGCCGATTTTCGCTTTGGGGTCGATCTCGGCTTTGGGGCTTATTTCGCTTGCCATAACTATAAACTCTAAACTATAAACTTTATATTTTATTTTCCTCCTCCGCCAAGTGCGGTGTAGAGGCTGATGACAGCCTGCATCTTGGCGAAGTCGTCGTTCACTTTGTTGAGCTGCGCATTGAGCAGGTTCTGCTCGGCCGTCAGCACCTCCAGATAGCTGGAGCCGCTGCTGTGGTAGAGGGCCTTGGTGTCCTCGACGCTCTGGGAAAGCACGGTGATGCGCTCCTCCTCAATCTTGCTGTTGGCATCGTAGCTGTTGTAGCTGACGAGCGCGTTCGACACCTCGTTGCCAGCCGAGAGAATGGCCTTCTGCCACGTGTTGAATGCCTGCTCGTACTTCTTCTCGTTCACCTTCAGGTTGGCCGTCAGGGCACCGCGCATGAAGATGGGCTGTGTGAGGTTGCCAAAGAGGTTGAGCAGCCACTTGCCTGGGTTGACGGAGCCGTTGCTGTTGGTGAAGGCACCCGTAGCGCCGATGCTGATGGTGGGGTAGAACTGCGAGCGTGCCGTCTGTACGTCGTGGAAACAGGCTGCCAGATTCATCTCAGCGTTGTGTACGTCGGGACGGTTCTGGAGCAGCTGTATGCCGACACCCGTAGCGAACTCCGCGGGCAGCGACTGTTGGTCGAGCGTGGAGCGCTCAATCTGTTGTCCGGCTTGTCCGATGAGCAGGCAGAGGGCGTTCTCCGTGGAACGGATCTGGCGCTTGAAGTCGTTGGCACGTGTCTGCATGCTGAGGTAGGCGGCCTCGGCACTCTGCACGCCTGTGGAGCGTACGCGTCCGAGCTGGTGCTGTAGCTTCATCATCTCCCATGTCTCCTTTGACATACGGCTCATCTCCTCGACGATAGCCATCTGCTTGTCGAGCGAGAGCAGCGTATAGTAGCAGTTGGCGATGCTGCTGATGACCTGTGCGCGGACAGCCATCTGGTAGTCCTTGTAGCCCAGCAGCTTCATCTGCGTGGAACGCTTCTGCGAGAGAATGTTTCCAAAGAGGTCAATGGTCCAGCTGGCCGTGACAGGCAGCGTGTAGGACTTCGTTGTTACCGACGGGTCGGTATAGAGCGTAGAGATGCTTCCCATGCCGTTGTTCGAGCCGAACTGTATGGCAGGCAGGAACGCCAGCTTGGCTGCCTTCAGCATGGTTTCGTACATATCGACAGTGAGGGCGGCATTCAGCAGGTCGCTGTTCTTCTCCAGTCCCTGCTTAATGTAGGCTTGCAGCAGGGGGTCGGTGAACACCTGGCGCCAGGGCAGGTTGCCGAACGAGGCGGTGTCCTGCACGGCCAGCGTGTCAGTGTCGATGTAGGCGTCGCGTATCAGTCCCTGTGTGTCAACGTCAGGGCGCTCATACTTATTATATACTCCGCAGGCGCTGAGCAGTGCAGCCGCGGCAAATATCAGAATCTTCTTCATAATATTACTCCTCCACTTTATATTCTACGGGCTTATTGGCATATTGCATCAACTCGGTCGTCACGTCTTCCTGATTGTCCTCGTCCTCGAACTTCATCGGACGGAACTTCTCCTGCAAGCTCTGGAAGATTACAAACAAGGTAGGAACGACGAAGATCTGCAGCAGCGTACCAACCAACATACCGCCTACGGCAGCAGCACCCAGTGTCTGGTTACCATTCTTACCTACACCCGAGGCAAACATCATCGGCAGCAGACCAATGACCATTGCCAGTGACGTCATCAGAATAGGACGCAGACGAGCAGCAGCACCCAGGATGGCCGACCACGTAATGGCCATACCCGTCTCACGGCGCTCCAGTGCGAACTGCACAATCAGAATAGCGTTCTTTGCCAACAGACCAATCAGCATGATGAGTGAAATCTGCATGTAGATGTCGTTAGCATGGCCGAACATCATGGTAAACAGGAAGCAGCCTGCCAGTCCGAAAGGTACGGAGAGTACAACTGCCAACGGAAGGATGTACGACTCGTACTGTGCTGACAGGATCAGGTAGATGAAGATGAAGCACAGCACGAAGATGACAGCCGTTGTATTCGAGGACTTTGCCTCCTCACGGGTAAGTCCCTGATAATCATAAGTGTATCCAGCAGGCAGTATGTCTGCAGCCACTTCCTGGGCTGCCTTAATGGCCTCACCAGTAGAATAGCCGCTGGCCACTGTTCCCGTTACATTGATAGACGTAAACAGGTTGAAACGGTTAATGTTAGCAGGACCATAGACGCGCTCCATGCGGCAGAACTCATTGACGGGAGCCATACCCTTTGGTGTGCGCACATAAATACTGTTGAGTGACTCCGTCGTCATTCTTGTCTCGGGCAAACCCTGTATCATCACACGATACAGCTTACCATAGGCATTGAAGTTTGAGGCATACAGACCACCATAGTAGCCCTGCAGCGTGCTGAGCACCGTCGAAGGCGAGATACCAGCCTGCTTACACTTGGCCACGTCCATGTGGAGCATGTACTGCGGATAGTTGGGGTTGTAAGACGTTTGTGCTGCCTGGAACTCAGGACGCTTGTTCAGTTCTACCAGGAAGTCCTTGACAATACCATAGAACTTGTCGAGCGAACCACCAGTACGGTCCTGCATCACCAACGACACACCGCTGTTGGCTGAGAAGCCAGGAATCATTGGCGGTGCAAAAGCCAGAATCTGAGCATCCTTGATATGGGCTGTCTTCAGGAATATCTGTGCGATGACACCCGTCGATTCATACGGATTGAGGAAGAAACGATAGATACCGTCACCCTCCCAGAGTCCGCTAATCTTCCACCACAGTCCTTTTTGACGCTCGGCAAACGGCTTGAGTTTGATGATGAACGTAGCCTGGTCGGAACCAGAACCTGCAATAAAGTTATAACCCTGAATCTGCTCACGGCTTTGAATAGCAGGGTCGGCAGCCAGAATAGAATCAACCTGATTGATAATCTGACGTGTGCGGGCCACTGACGTTGCAGGGGGCATGGAGATAGTACAGAAGAGCGTACCGGTATCCTCGTCGGGCACCAGACCAGTCTTCGTCGTAAACATGCTCACGCTCAGGGCCACGATACCAATCAGTACCATAGCGATGATGAGCACAGGCCTGTGCACTGTTTTCTCCACCGTCTTCTTATACTTGCCTAATATCTTATCGTATGCCGTGTTGAACGACGTATGCAAACGGTCCACCATCGACATCTTACGCTCATGTCCTTCCTCATCATGCGGTTTCAGGAATATAGCACACAGGGCAGGCGACAGCGTCAGAGCGTTCAGCGCCGAGATGAAGATACTCACGGCCATCGTCACACCGAACTCACGGTAGAACGAACCTGACGTACCACCGATGAACGATACGGGGACGAACACTGACGCCATCACCAGCGTGATGGAGATAATAGCACCCGAAATCTCGTTCATGGCATCAATCGAAGCCGTCAGCGTCGATTTATAGCCCTGATCCAACTTGGCATGGACCGCCTCAACCACCACGATGGCGTCATCGACCACAATGGCAATAGCCAAGAGCAAGGCCGACAGCGTCAGCAGGTTGATGGAAAATCCGAAGACGCTCAGGAAGAAGAACGTACCTACAAGTGATACTGGTACGGCAATCAGCGGGATCAACGTAGAACGCCAGTCTTGTAGGAAGACGTAAATCACGAGGAACACTAGAATGAGGGTGAACACAAGCGTGAACACCACCTCCTCGATAGAGGCATACAGGAACTCCGTAACGTCATAGTTAATCTTATACTCCATGCCTGGAGGGAACAGTTTGGCCTGCTCTTCCAACTCGGCCTTCACCTGTTTGGCAATCTCATTAGCATTGGAACCTGCAATCTGCTGTACCATACCCAGTACTGACGGCAAGTTGTTGTTTCTCATCGAGACACTGTACTGCTGTCCACCGAGTTCTATCTTCGCAACGTCTTTCAGTTTCAAGGTCTGACCTTCAGCATCGCTTGAGATAATGATGTCACCAAATTCCTCAGCCGTTTTCAATCGGCCGGTATAGCGCATAGAATACTCGTAGGCCACCTCCGACTGCTCGCCGAATGCACCTGGAGCTGCCTCAATGTTCTGTTCTGCCAGCGCAGCACTGATGTCTGACGGCATCAGGTTGTGCTGCTTCATCACGTCAGGCTTCAGCCAGATACGCATAGAGTAGGTTTTCAGACCAGGCGACTGCACGTCACCCACGCCTTGAATACGCTTGATAGCAGGAATAATATTGATATTGTTGTAGTTCGTCAGGAACTCGTCGTCATAACGGCCGTCCGACGTAAGGGTGAACATCAAGACTTGTGATGTCTGTCGTTTTGTCACCGTCACACCGATACGCGTCACCTCGGCCGGCAGCAATGCCAACGCTTGCTGTACGCGGTTCTGTACGTTCACGGCACACATATCGGCATTCATACCCTGACGGAACAGCACACTGATTTGTGCCGATCCTACACCAGCCGTCGATGATATATAGTCCATGCCTTCCACACCATTGATACTCTCTTCCAACGGCGTGATAACGGAGTTCTTCACTGTCTCAGCATCAGCACCCGGATAGCTGGTCCATACCGCAACGGTAGGTGGCGCTATGTTGGGGTACTGCTCAATTGGCAGCGACACCAATCCAATAATACCCAGCAAAACGATGAGAATAGAAATCACCGTCGAAAGCACCGGGCGTTTAATAAAGTTCGTAAAAGTCATAAAAATTTACAATTTGACAATTTACCATTTACAATTATTTCTTCATTGCTCCCACAATGTCACCAGCGGACATGGCCTTGGCCTGCTCCTTGATCTTCTCCTCGTAACGCTCAGGGGTGATGGGGACAATCTCCATACCGTCCGACAGCTTTGTGATACCGTTGGTCACATACTTGTCGCCAGGCTTCAAACCGTCTGTGACAATGTAGTTATTTCCATCGTTCTGCGGGTCAACCT